>JAKEGK010000125.1 GCA_022627515.1 Gammaproteobacteria bacterium | reverse complement strand
TATCACGCCAGTCCACCAGGGAGCATAAAAATGAAAAAGAAATCCAGTTCGCCTGTTAGCCGCCAGCCGAAATCCGGGGATACAACAGACCACACACTGCCTATCTGCAAGATCGCCCTGTTTAAGCATGGCATAGGCTATTTTGAGCGCGTTGGCGCGATACGGGGTGACGCAACGGTTGATCTGTTCTTCAAGGCGGCGGAGATGAACGATGTGCTTAAATCGCTCACTACGCTGGATTTGGATAATGGGTTGATTGCCAGCATTAGTTACGAATCGACCAAGCCGGTCGAAAAGCAATTGGAGGATACCAGCCTTCATCTTTCGGATAACAATTCGCTGACGAACTTGCTGTCGCAGGCCAAAGGGGCGCGCGTCTACGTGCACGTTGGCGCGAAACAGATCACGGGCACCGTGATTGGTATCGAAACGGTCACGCGAAAAGAGAATGACACCACACTCACAAGTTATCGACTGGCCTTGCTGGTGAACGGCGAGTCGCTCCAGTCGTATGACCTGCTGGATATCACTTCCATTGTTTTCCTCGACGAGAGCCTGCGCAAGGATCTGCAACACCTGCTCGATATCCTGATTTCGGCTAAGAAAAAGGATCTTAAAAAGCTCACTATTTTTGCCAAAGGCAAGGGCGAGCGGAGGATTCTCGCCAGTTATGTGGTCGAGACACCCGTGTGGAAGACGTCCTACCGCCTGCTGCTGGGCAAAGGCAAGCCGTTGCTGCAGGGCTGGGCGCTGGTGGACAACACGCAAGACGAGGACTGGGAGAATGTTGAGCTGTCACTGGTGGCCGGCTTGCCGGTTTCGTTCATACACGATCTCTATTCACCCCGGTATCAGAAGCGGCCCATTGTCCAGGTACAAGCAGAGCAGGCGTACGCCCCGCCGGTTTTGGAAATGGCGGATGAGATTTTTACAGAGGAACCAGAGAGAGCGCGCATGCCCTTTGCCGCGGCTGCTGCCCCCATGCCGTCATTGGAAAAAACGCGGTTAGCGAAACGCTCCGTGTCGGCGTCCCTAAAAGAAGACGCGCGTCAGCGTTCGGTGGAGGTGCAAACGCGCACGATGGAGGCCGGCGATCTGTTCCATTATAAAATCAAAAATCCCGTCACCGTCAAACGCGGTCAATCGGCGCTGGTGCCTATCCTGCAGACAACTTTCGATGGCAAACGCGTGGCGGTCTACAATACTGAGGTTCGCGCAAAGAATCCAATATCGGCGATTCTGTTCAAGAATACCACCGGCAACGTGCTGGAAGGCGGGCCGATGACGGTGCTGGAGGACGAGTATTACGCGGGCGAAGCGATGATTGAGACCATTAAGCCCGATGAAGAGCGGCTTATTCCTTTTTCTGTTGAGTTGGGTTGTGTTATTTCAATCGACACCTCAAAAAAGAACATGCCTTACTATTTGAGCCGCATCGTGCGCGGCACGATGCACCTGCATCGCTATGTCATCGATACGCGCACTTATATCATTAACAATAAGAGCGGCAAGCCGCTGGATCTTTTCCTGGAACACCGGTTCAACCCGGGGTGGGAACTGGTGGAGACAGCGGCGCCGGCCGAGCGTACCGGGAATTTCTACAGGTTCCGGATCGACGCGCCACCCAAAACTACGACCCGGTTCGCGGTGAACGAAAAAATCAGCATCAGCGAGTCCATTGAAATACAGCGCGTGAGTCAGGATATTATTGGGTCCTGGGTCAACAGCAAATACATTAGTTCCAAGATTGCCAAGCAAATCGAGGAACTTGTGTCGCTCAACAGCACGGTGTCGGCGCTGCAGCACAAGATCGGCCTGCTGAATAAGGAAATCGAAGTCATTTTTACCAATCAAAAGCGGTTGCGCGAGAACCTGAAAGCGCTGGGCAATTCCGAAAGCGAGCGTGGCTTGCGCGATCGTTACGTATCTGAATTGTCGGCGGAAGAGGACAAGTTACGCGAGCACCGCGACGCGATCCAAGTGCTAGAGAAGGAAAAAGAGAAAACTGAGAGCGAACTGTGCGACAGGCTCGCATCGCTCGAGTTTGAACAGATGCTGTAAAGCGCAAACAGGACTCAAGCACCGTTTAGGCTATAAATTACTCGGCGCTAAAAATATAAGTTTTCCGAATCAATGCTCTCTATTCTTCCAGATAAGCTGCGCAATCAGTATTAAGTGACGTGAACCACAATAGTGCGATGCGAAACCAAAGAGTCCAATTTTAACCAAATTATCAATAATCCAGAAATGTCAAAGCTGACGTTTTATAGCGTCTGATTTGCCAGTTTGTGCCATCAGTCTAAATTAAGGTGTGAATGTGAAGGTTCTGGCTGGGATAAATCCAAAATATTTAATACATCAAACTTTCCAAATCTATTCTATACTAAACCTTTCTATTTATACGGCTGTATCAGAAAACACTGCGGGGTCATTACATCAATCGTTTTACGTTGGGTGATGCGAGTGGAAGCCGGCATCTCATATTTTTTAAACATTTAGTACGCCGTCTTACATTGACCCGGGGAGCAAAGCTTCAGTTATTTATAGTCACTCAAATTGCAATTTGTTACCGAATAATGTCATGCAAATCAGATGTACACAAAAATTATTAAAAGAACTGGGTGTTGAAAATAGTGAACTCACCGAAAGTGAAAACCAGGATTCTTCACTTGGTGACTGGTACGCAAATATTTTCACGCTCGATAGAAAAAAACTATTATCTTTATGAATGAGCGAACATTGCTTTCATTCATTATTTATGGAATAAGAAAAGACAACATAAGAAATTTCCCCCTCGTATTTATTCACGGTGTGGAACAGTTACTAACAATAGAGGGCTTTGACGATTTTATTATTGACCGGGTATTGGAAGAATATTCACAGATGAATCTGACCAAAACCAATAACAAGAGCCTTCTCGGCAACATGAATGATCTTGTTCACTTATACACCGACTACGTGCTGCATGAGGGACGATTCAAACATGCGGATTTACCGGATATTATCCATAAGATAAACCGGGCTCCGCAAAGAAATCTCGTCCGGCGCAATTCTATAGAAGCAGCAAGAGAAATTCTGAATAAAGCCAGTCATTAAAACAATACATACGTATGCCCGGCGGCTGGCAACAGCGGCCATAAAAAATAATGGTATGGTAAAGAAACGTTTCGCTGTTGCTCCGCTTTAATCAATACATGACAGAAATTATCAACTAATTAAAACTCCCTGAAGAGGCCAACTTTAAATTTCAAAACCTGTTAATTCATGGGATTCACTACTTCATACAGTTCATAGTAAGCAGAATCTATCTCACAATTAATAAGTTAGAGAATACAGGGACACGTTTCAAAACCGCCGGCGGCAGGGATGCCGCCAACGAGTGTTCTTTTCTATACAAGAATGGACGTATTTATAGCGTGTTTTGATATGCGCCGCCGGAGTCGATAACTTGAATACCGCGACTTCTTTGGTTTATTGGAAATTTTGAGATAGGTTCTAATAAAAATTCTGTTCGGCACATTTTAAGTGCGGACAAGTTACAGACAAGTGATGCGTCAGCTTGATAATGCAAATATCCACCGGCTATATTTGGTTTTGTATTTGCATACTGAATGAGTGGGATTGAGCCGGCAACTTGAAAATCCTGTTGAGAAACTCAGAAAATCGTTAGTCTCACCGAAAAGCGGATTTGGACAGAATACGTTGGAAAAGTCGTTTTTCTGGAACAACTATATATCAGCTAGCGGTGAAAATTCCTTCACCCGGGAAGGTTTCTGCGCATGTGAAAAGGCATTCGCCGAACATAAGCAGAATATATCCAGGCTGATCCTCGCCCTTGCGCCGGATAATATTGCAATATTAGGCGCGGGCTATCTTAACGACATTCCGCTTGCCGATCTGCTGGAAGCGGGCCGGACGGTTTATCTCATGGATTGGCAGGAACAGGCGCCAAAAGTCGGCGTGTCCCGCCTCCTGCTGCGCAAGGATCAGCAAAATAACTACAATTGCCTCTTCTGTAAAATGAGCACCGGCGCGGAGTTCTGCAGGAACTTCACGGGGGAGTTTAAAAGTGAAGGTGTATGCACGGCATTTGAGCCACTGCAAGATCCTTTTGTTACCTGCAAACACTATGAACCCGCGGTGGAACCGAAGTTTGTCAAAGCCGATATTACCGGCGGCGTTGCGGGCAGTTTTGCCGCCAAAATTGAAAAGCAGATAAAGTCCTGCAAAACGGCCAAGGACGCGTTTATCAAGGCCATTGCCTGCACGGAGAATTATCACTACTCGCCCATACCCATCGAAGACGATTCCATGGATCTTGTTACGTCTTCCATGATTTTGTCCCAGTTTGATTTTGAACCCTATACCTACTTTTCCACCCTGCTGGAGCAGCATTTCACCCGCGAGGAATTGATAAAACACGAATCCAAATTGATTCCGCTCATGGAGAAACTGCGCACCCGCTTGTTTACTCTGCAGGCTGAAACACATGTCCGGGAAACGCATCGTATAGTCAAAAAAGACGGTAAAGCCCGTGTTTATCTCTCCGCAGAACTGTTCCGTTCCTACCCCGGCACAGATAACTTTTTTCTCGTCCAGGACATGTCCATTGCCCTGCAAACGCTGGATAAGTATTTCTATTTTAAATTTGACGAGTGCCTGGGAGGCAAAGCGCTGAGCAAATCCGAACTGGGGCAGGGGGTTTCCATCAATCAATGTTATTGCCTCGTTCCAAAGGCCCTGACCGGCTGCAAATAACCAGGGCGCCAATCATTTCTGATTTTCTCCCGGCTTCGTTGAGGATTATTTGTAAACGCGGCACTTATTTATGTTGTATAATGCGCCGCCTCCATGCCTTGAAAATAACATCCCCTCCGCGCTCGCCGGATCAATGCCTGGACTGCGCTAACTATATTATCACTTGCACTTAGGTATCTTTAATGTCATCCGATTCGCAAACCGGCGTCACGTTCAGTAATTTATCCCTTATTAATCCGGTGCTTAAGGCGCTTGACGACGCCGGTTATGAAAATCCGACCCCGATTCAAGCTCAAACCATTCCCCATTTACTGGCGGGACAGGATGTGCTTGGCCAGGCGCAAACCGGCACCGGCAAAACCGCCGCTTTCGCGTTGCCTTTATTGTCACGAATCGACTTGAAAACCATGCAACCCCAGGTGCTGGTCCTGGCGCCCACGCGTGAACTCGCCATCCAGGTTGCGGAGGCGTTCCAAAAATATGCCGCGCATTTACCGGGTTTTCATGTGCTCCCAATTTATGGCGGCCAGGATTACAGCGGACAAATTCGACAATTAAAACGGGGTGTGCATGTCGTTGTCGGCACGCCGGGACGTGTGATGGACCATATGCGCCGCGGAACGCTGTCATTGCAGACGCTGCGCTGCCTGGTGCTGGATGAAGCGGATGAAATGCTGCGCATGGGATTCATTGATGACGTCGAATGGATACTGGAACAAATACCCGGCGAACACCAGACGGCGTTGTTTTCCGCCACCATGCCGCCGCAAATCCGGCGCATCGCAAAAAAATATTTGCGGGAGCCGGTCGAAGTCACAATGCAGGTGCGCACCACCACCGCTGAAACAATCCGGCAACGCTACTGGACGGTGAGCGGGGTGCATAAACTGGACGCCTTGACCCGCATTCTCGAAGCGGAACCGTTTGACGGCATGATCGTGTTCGTGCGAACCAAGACCGCCACGGTGGAATTGGCCGAAAAATTACAGGCGCGCGGGTTTGCATCCGCCCCGCTGAATGGCGACATTCAGCAGAAGCAACGCGAGAGAACCGTAGAACAACTTAAATCAGGCAAACTGGATATTCTGGTTGCGACGGATGTCGCCGCGCGCGGGCTTGATGTCAAACGCATCAGTCACATTATCAATTTCGATATTCCCTATGACACAGAAGCATATGTCCATCGTATCGGCCGCACCGGCCGTGCCGGCCGCAGTGGCGAAGCCATTTTGTTTGTGGCGCCCAGGGAACAAAGGCTGTTATACGCAATTGAAAAAGCCACCAAGCAAAAAATTGAAAAGATGGAGCTGCCTTCCACCGAAACCATTAACAACGAACGTATTGCGCGGTTCACTCAGCGCATCACCGACACGCTCGCAACCGAAGAGCTGGCTTTTTATCATCAATTAATTGCGCAATACCAGCAAACACACGATGTACCCGCGCTGGAAATCGCCGCCGCGCTGGCAAAAATGGTGCAGGGCAATGTTCCATTGCTGCTTGTCAGCAAGCCGGAAATAGTAACGCAGCAGGATATACCCAAAAGCAAAAAAGAAAAACGAAGTTCATCGCCACAAAGTAAGCCGGCGCGCAAGGATAGAGATATTGTTGACATGGAAAGCTACCGGATTGGTCTGGGCAGTATTCACGGTGTGAAAGCCGGTAACATAGTCGGCGCCATTGCCAATGAAATTGGACTGGATAGTGAATACATCGGCAAGGTGGATATTCACAATGACTACAGTATCGTGGATTTACCCACCGGCATGCCCAAGGATGTGTTTCAAACATTAAAAAAAGTACGCATCGTTGGCAAGCCGATACAAATTACAAAATTGGATGTCGCGGAGAAAAAGGCTGCGAAATCCGATAGTAGCAAATCGGGTAAACCTAAAGCCGCCAGGCATAAAAAGAAACATGCTGGAAAATTCAAGAGCCGGTCTTAGCGGTTTGCCTGGAATGGCGTTTGCTTTTAATTTATGCCGGGCCGTTTAAAACGGCAGCGGCGTCCATCTATTCCAATAGTGCAACTTCATTAAATAGTCTGGTAAACGGGGTGTCAGAATTGATACAGAAAAATAATCAAATCACCTTGTACTATTGTTAAACAATTGTTTTGATTTCGGGTTGGATCACTTTATAATTGCGGCTAAAAGATCGCCGTGTGTGTCATAGTGCACAGCAAGAAAATGCATAAGTTTCTATCGCAGCCTGGTCAAAATTTGAGACAATCAGCCTTCTTATATGTATCTGATGAAAAGTTGCCTGTGAACACCTGTTTGGCGAATATGGTTAAATAATATGCAGTAACAAAATTTGAATGACAGAAGTATTGAAAACCAGTATCAAATGACACTTATAAAATCACCAGTGTAAAAAACTACATATCAAGAGTGTTATGGACAACAATTTTCGACGCGAAGGTTCAACGGATGCGCTGCCCATCGGGTATTCGCTGCACTGGTATGAACTGCAGGAAGTTATCGGCCGGGGCGGATACGGATTAACTTATCTCGCGCTCGACCGGAATCTGCAGCGCAAAGTCGCCATCAAGGAATATCTGCCGCTTGATTTCGCCTGCCGTGACTCAACCTATACGGTTCACCCCATCACCAAAAATCACAAGGAGCTGTTTGACTGGGGCCTCGAACGCTTTCTGGTCGAAGCGAGGACACTTGCCAAATTCAATCATCCCGCCATTATCCGCGTGGTGAGTGTTTTCGAACACAACAAAACCGCCTATATGGTCATGGAGTACGAGGAAGGTGATGACCTGGCAATTGCCTATATGGAAAAAGCGCCGTTTGGCGAACAACAATTGCTAAACATTTTCATTCCAATTATCGAAGGGCTTGCGCTGGTCCACGGCGCCGGTTTTATTCACCGGGATATCAAGCCGTCCAATATATATCTGCGTCATGATGGTACGCCGGTGCTGCTGGATTTTGGATCCGCGCGGCAGACCATTGGCAGCCGGACCCGCGCCCTGACCAGCCTGGTCACGGCAGGTTATGCGCCATTCGAGCAATACAACGAATCCGAGGACGCGCAGGGCGCATGGACAGATATTTATGGCCTTGGCGCAACGCTTTATTTTTGCATGACGGGGAATAAACCAGCTGATGCCATGGAACGCGGCGCGGCGTTATTGAAGAAGAAGCGTGATATTTACCAGCCTTTGAGTCAAATGGAAAATTTACCTTACTCGCAGGCATTTAAAGCCGCTGTTGATTACGCACTGATGTTTCATGCGGAAGACCGTCCACAGAATGCGCTGGAGTGGACGCAGAAGCTGACTGGCCACATTGAGTTAACTCCGTTACCTGTTGTGGAAGAGGGTGATCAAACAAATACGGCGCCCAGAGAAACCATCAATTCACCGGATAGCGCGACAACATTCTTTGTATCAGGCGGCGCGCAGCAGAAGAACAATGCCAGCGGTCCTTCATCCGCGGCTCAGCGCCTGACAGGGGAATCTGCTCAGGTCATTGCCCAGGCTACCAGCGGCGATGATGAAGACGACAGCACGAGAATTCATTACCGGCCATCACATCCACTAACCAACGTTCAACTTTCCGCAGAATCCGCCGCTGAATCGTGCAAAGAATCCGTCAACGTGCTTTCCCCGGAACCAACCGAGGAAAATAAAACCGCAACTGTGGAACAAACCGGCGTGATGCAACGGGCGGCGAAGGTGGACCAATCAGAATCCCCGGCGCCCGGAAAGAAAAACACGGCGGTGCAATGGCTCAATAAATGGTGGGAATTAACAACAGCCATTATGAGCTCTGTAAAACCATGGTCCGCGAGGTTAAATAACATATATGGATTGCTTCTACACAAGTACAGGAAGATGGCGCTGATCGGCGGCGGCAGCTTTGTTTTGCTAATAACGGCCGGTCTGCTGATCGCCGCTTTTAGCTACGAAGATAAAGAGCCTGGAACACTGACAGCAGAAGTCGTGGAAACTGTTTCGCAAAAAGATTCAAAAGCCGTAATTTCCTTAAATACCGCAGCATCCGTAGATAGCCACGAATCAACGATCAAACAGGCAACTGAAGACCTGGTTCAAGGTTTATTGGCGCAAGCCAAGCTTGATATTGCCAATAACAGGATATTGCAGCCGGAAAACAATAACGCGGTTTACCGTTACAAAACCATATTGACGCTGCAAGGGGATCATCCGGAAGCATTGCAGGGACTGTCTGCCCTGATCCAGCGATACAGGAATTTAATAAACGCGGCCATTGATGAAGAATCCTGGCGGCAGGCCAGTCACCATATCGAAGAACTGAAATTAATCACCGATGATCCGCAAGTCATAAAACCGCTGCTCGCCAGACTGAAGGATTATGAAAAACGCCTGCAAACCATCGCAAAGAATCTGGAACAGGCGGATAACTATTTAAAACAAAACCGCTTGACGCGTCCTGATCCGGCCAATGCATTGTTTCTCTATACGAAAGTATTGGAACTGGACCCTGACAATCAGCGCGCCAATGAAGGCATAAGTGTAATAGTCGCCAGATTGTCCGATGCGATGCGTGAACTCATCAAATCCGGCCGGATCAGCAGCGCCGAAAAAACCTATGAAAAGATAGCGTCCATTGATCCAAATGCGCCTGCACTCAAGGAAGCGGAAAAAAACTTCGGAGCAATGGTTGAAAAAAGCAAATCCATCGGTAATTTGCTCAAAACCGCTGAGCGCGATTTTATCCGCGGCAAATTAACCAGTCCCGCCGGCAACAACGCCTATGCAAAATACCGCGAGGTGCTCCGGATCAGTCCGGGCAGCAAGGATGCACTGGCGGGCATCGACAGGATTTACGCGTATTATGTGTCATCATATTATCAGTATTTAAACGAGGCCCGGTTTGATAAAGCGGAAGATGTGGTGAACACCCTGCGGCAGATCAACTACGGCAAAAAACAACTCGTTATTCTGCGCAACATGATTCAGGAAGAAAAGGCCGCGGCAAAAAACGAGCCTGAAACGATCAAGCTGATGTTATCTCAGCTGGAAAAAAGCCTGAAAAACAAGGATATTTCAGCGGTGGCCAACTTGAGCACCTTTGAAAACAAAAACAGGCAATTCATCGAGAAGCTGTTTGATAAATATTCCACCTACTCGGTTAGAGTCATGCAAACCGGTCATGACTTGAAATTTCACAGTGCAAAAGCACAAGTCAATTTCTCAAACCTGGAGACCGGAGAAAGCGATTACGACCGAGAAGACAAAAAAGAGATCAAGGTAGATATCCAGGTCAGCCGCAACGACGACAAACAATGGACGATAACATGGTAGCAAGTTATTGAATGCCTTTAAAAACTACCTGACATTATCCATAAAACGCTCGGTCTACCTTGTCTAACCCATGCTTGCTGCGTTAGCACGAGGTACTAAATGCGGTAAAATCCCACAGCTATTATAACTATCAGGAACGCGCTAAAGTTAAAGCTTGTAAGATTTTGGCTGCTTCACTGACTATCGATTTTTCCTGATTGTCTGCTGATTTCCGGAATCTAAGTGCCGGGGTAATCAAGAAAGTTAACGGAAAATAAATTATTCCCGAATATGTTGAATGACATTATCTATACTGCGTATCTTAGTTTTAGCGCGCACTGTCTGTAATCCGCGTACTACGTAGTTTGTTAATATGGCTACGCATCTTTGAGCATACTGTATATAGTCCGGCAATAATTCTGACAACAGCCTAGTGAATTAACGGACAAAATTAATCGAGGTAGTTAAGTGATAAAACGTTTTTTCATCGAAGAACTTGCCTGTTGTCTTTAGTAATAGAAACCTATCATGTAAAGATTGCTTAATAAAATGCTTGTTACCTATGTAATAAAATAGGTATATAATTTACGCCGTCGGTGTACGTAAGAAGAAAAATGAAGAGGAGGCCGTAAAAAAAGCAATGTGTGTGGTCTTTGTAAATGGGATATAGAAAATGCGGGGGCATACGATGAAGAATGATCTTGTTACTTGTTCGGCTCGAAATCGTGTAGTGAATTTTAATGGTTTTATAATGTGTTCAGTAGCTTTACTGGTGTTGTTGCCAATAAAAGCCAGTTATGCAACCGGCGCCATTGCAGGTGCAGTTGCAAGCGCTTGCGCGCCGAATCCGACCGTGCCGGATGTGGGTTCGTGTTCTTCATGTCACTCCACCACTAATAACCGAAGCGCCAACGATTTGACCGCGGCTGGCCAATGGTCCTTAAGCCCTTCGACCTACAATCTGTTTTGCGCGGCAGCCACGCCAACTCCCGATCCAACACCTGCGCCATCACCAACACCAACGCCGACACCCCCTCCTGGAATGGGTTCAGGTTCAATGGGAATGGGCATGGGTTCGGGTTGCTCGCCGCCATCATCAGGCACCGCCACCTTAGGCGGCACAACCGCAGGCAGCGCTTTTCGCCGGTTTTTCGGATTATCCGCACGAGGTATATAATCACGCTGGGTTACCCTCATTAAGAATCCTTTAAGATTCTTATTGAGGGTAACGATGTTATTTGTCCGGCACGATGCTTTCATACTTCAATGCATTCACCGCTGAATTAATACTGCGCTACTTTAATACATCAGAAAGATAGCCGCGTTTTACGTACGGCACTTTTTATTATTTGTGATGTTCCAGGTTAAGACGCTATCCTGCGGATGCTCCGGCTGCGGCGCCTGTTGACGATGGTTTAAAGGATTCTTTCGTATCAGGCGATTCAAGAACCGCGGCGGTACGTGCTTCCTTACGCCCAATGGTGAGCAGATCCCACACCAGCAACACGACACCCAATACAGTAACGATGCCGAATACCACGCGCCATTGCATGGCCTGTATGTACCATGGATGCATTTGCCCTTCGAAATATGCCTGCCAGGTTGATCCGCCCATTGCGCGTTCAATAAAGGACTGTTCGTAACCGGCGATCAGCAGGGCAATCGTCATTCCGACTACACCGGTATTTAACAATCCGAGCGACCATTTCCATTTCCAGCCATTATCCGCGAGTCCCGCTGACATCCAGACATTACCGCGCCATTTTTGCATCGCCAGATAAAAGAACGCGATGTTGATCGTGGCATAAGCGCCAAAAAAGGCCAGGTGGCCGTGCGAAGCAGACCATTGAGTACCATGAGTGTAAAGATTAATTTGAGGTAAGGTATGCATGAATCCCCATACGCCGGCGCCGAAAAAATTGCCAAACGCATGGGCGATTAACCACGCCAGGGCAGGGTGGTTGGTGCTCTTGAAGCGGTGTACCCCTGAATCATAAACGGCATGCACCACCATCGCCACCAGGGGAATGGGTTCCAGCGCGGAAAAGAAACCGCCAATGCTTAACCAGTATTCCGGCGTGCCGATCCAGAAATAATGATGTCCTAATCCCAATATACCGGAGCCAAACATTAAACCCACTTCAATGTAAAGCCAGGTGGTTACAATTTTTCTGCGGGCGCCCAGTGTTTTCATCAGTCCCCATGCCATGATACATCCCACCAGCACTTCCCAGGTAGCCTCGACCCAAAGATGAATGACCCACCACCACCAATATTGGTCAATGGAAACGTTGGTTGTAAAAAACATACCGCATAGATAAATACCGGCCAGTGCGACAAGATCAAGCACGAGCACGCCGGATATACCGCTCCAGCGGCCTTTCATAAAAGTCATGGATATGTTGTAAAAGAACACCAGTATAACAACGACAATGCCAATATCCGCCCAGCGCGGCGCTTCGATATATTCCCGACCTTCGTTAATGAGCCATAGTGTTTTATGGGTGCCGGGGCCTGTTTGTACAAACAAATACACGATGACTACAACCGTGACCGCCGCGGTTAAAACGTAAAATGCAATATTGCCAAGTTTTAATCCAACCACTTCGCGTCCGGATTCGTCTTCCACCAGCCAGTAAACGGCGCCAATAAAGCCATAAAGCATCCAGACCACCATCGCATTGATATGCACCATGCGGTTAACGTTAAAATCCAGCATTTCATAAAACAACGAAGGAAATATATATTGCAAACCCGCTATAAGCCCGAACGCAACCTGCGCGACAAACAACACGATGGCAACCATGAAATATTTAACCGCCAGCTTTTGGCCACCATTTAAAATTTTGCTATCCAGCTTTCCGGCAATGGCAGTCATGGTTAGCCTCCTTGCTTCATTGGCTGAAAATTATGGGGAAATCCATTGGTGTCAATGGCGCTCATCCATTTTAAAAAAGCGACAATGCCTTTTGCTTCTTCCTCAGTAATCCCCAGGTTTGGCATCTTGCGTCCTGAACCAAATGTCCGGGCATTCGCTGACGGATTCATTAGAAAACCAATCATGAGTTGTTCACGAATGGCTTCGCTGCCCCAGGCAGGATCAAGCCAAGCCTTGGTAAGGTCCGGCGCATAGTAGGAGCCGTTTCCCAATAAAGTATGGCAGTTAATGCAATTCTTGGCCTGTATAGTCAGTTTGCCTTTGGTGACCAGCTCTTCCGCCTGCTCGGTGGTAAGTGCTGCGCCAAACAACGGCGCCTCGCTGCCGATAATCGGCGCCATGCGGTTGCGCGTTTCATCAAAGGTATAGTCAATACGCTGATTAATGACGGAGTAGGGTGGCACCCTGTCGGTTCCTGATTTTATTTCGGACACGGAATCAAATGTCAGGATGATTAATACCAGGAACATGATAGCGGTTACCCAAATTGCAAACTTCCGCCATAAATCTTCACTACTCCACCAGGTTGATGACGCCATAGATTGTCCCTCCCCGACGTTGTTTTAAAAACATGAAATATATTCAGACTTCTGTCTTTGCGGGTATACGCCCGTTGTCGCCTGCATTTGCTGTTTCGTGTGCCGCAACGTGAGTTCCGCAACACAAATGCCAGATACCATGGGGCGCCAGCAGATAACCTGCCAGCATCAGCCAGACAATGATATGCCAATAACCCCGCAAATTGAGCGCCTCCGCCAACAGCAAAACGCTGACTGCTAACAGGCCGTAAGACAGATAAGCAGTAACCATGAATAACCGCCGGCCGTTTAATTTGGCGAGCGTGAAAAACAGCGCGTACGCCGCTCCCATTAAAATGACCAGCGCCGCGGAAAAAAAAGCTAAAAAGAAATTATCAAGGTCTACAGGACTCAGCATATTCTTCTGTCTCATTTTGACGGGTTACTACGCACCCTGGAATCCCGGCGCACCAGCAATTATTGATACTATGTTTGAAGGTTGGTGTGATAATAAACTTATAGCCCTGTTACGGTTGATAATCAAAGTTTAATTGGAGTAAATACGGAAAATTTTAATCAAGCGGTTGGTTAAAGTATCACTGTTTTACGGCAATTTAACGGTAACCTTTCGCCGTTGTATCTGCTGCCAGGTATGGTTTCATCAATAAAGCGTCATACATGGTATTAAAGCAGCACAAACATTTTTAAAGAAAAATAATTCTTTTTATGGAATCCGGGACTACTTGTTGTAAGTATTATCTTACGCTTTAAAAGCGCAGGGGCTAATTCCCAGTGCAGCAAATTGACTGAATCTGGATAGAGATTAATTAAAAATAAATCACGGCGCGGGGGCGAAACGAAAGTGTTAATAATTCGTGCGACGGCGTCCTGTTGTTTTTTTGTTAATCAAGCTTGGTTAGGGCAGTAATAATCAGGTAAACAAGGGATTCCTTCACTAGAAGTATTGCTCCAAAGAAAAGTAAATATGTTATTTATAAGTTTTAGTTAATTGAATAGAATACCTATCCATGTAACGCGTGGCCTTGCTGGATAACGATGAAAGTGCTGCGGGTTTCGGCGTTAAAATATACATACCATGCACGAAAACATCGCAGTCATTTTGTCAGTCATTGTTATCTGCCTGGTTTTTTAAAAGAAAAAGTTGTCTCACTAATATCTTTTTGTTTCCTGTATCTGTCAGGTAGGGATTAAAAAAAATCATGCTGTTTGCGCCAGTTTATATTGATTGGGACAAGGGGGCGAAATGAATAAGAAAGCTCAAGCGTTGGGATTGATTGCGGCCATGAGTATGTTGTTGGCCGCGGTTGACACCTGTGCCGCGGAGGATACCGGAAATAATCAGGATGTATTTGCAGGATTTTACCGGCTTCAGCAAATCGATATTGCAAATGATCCGGCGTTGATGAAAATCATGCATCACATCGAAAAACGCAAAGGACCAATTAGCGTATGGCAAAGCAAGAATAGCAA
The DNA here is from genome assembly GCA_022627515.1 of Gammaproteobacteria bacterium. Lineage (GTDB taxonomy): Bacteria > Pseudomonadota > Gammaproteobacteria > SZUA-152 > SZUA-152 > JAKEGK01. The sequence goes on along the minus strand of JAKEGK010000125.1, from coordinate 39,800 downwards.
TCTCGTTTATATCGTGGATCTCCTGGAACAGTCGCTCATAATTATTGACATAAACAATCAACCGTCACTGGAACAGCCAATCCCTATAAAAGTGGGAAGGGGCGCCATTAGTGTAGTAGCTAACAATCAAGATTCGGTGGCGTTTGTAACAAACCTGCTTGACGGCACCTTGTCCGTTATCGATGTTACAGAAAGGAAAGTGTCCGGCACTTTAAAACTCAAAGTTGACAGTGAACCTTATTGCCAGATTTTCGGAGCCGATGAATCCAGGCTGTATGTGGTGACACGGCGCGGGGATAGCGTGTTTGTCGTTGATCCGGTGAAACGGAATGTGATCGATACACTTGGCGTCAAGGATCTGTCCAGGGATGTACAATTAAAATATTGCTATCAAAGTTGCCATGAAGAAAAACGCCTCATCATGGAACATTCAATAAAAAGAAAACCGGCATTTCCAGATAACCTTCTTACAGTATCTCCAGACAATCTCAACGTAAACGGGCTGCGCGCAGACCAGCAACGCAAATTTCTCAACTATTATAAAGACTATTTGAACAAGCTGGAGTCCAAAGAAGAACGGGATACCAGGAGCAACGTTGTTGATTCGGCTCCGATTGAGGTGGAAGCGGGAAAGAGTGAGCGTATTTCCGGCGAATTAACGCTTCCGGAAAAAATGTCATTGCTGGATTTGCGCAACCGGGTATTTAATAAGGCGGCGGAATCGAGCGATTAGCCATAGCGAATTACTTGTGAACGGTAGTGTGACCAAGGTTGTTAGTATCGATATCTGGAACCTATCTCAAAATTACAATTCAGCTCACTGCTGTCCCGCAAAATAAATTGCAGATCAGTGACTGTCTAACGCCAACAGATCTCTGGCATTAAAAATACTGCTGAGACATGGTTTTGAAAAGCATCCCCGAATCCGCTGACTTATCAGTTTTGAGATAGGTTCTAAATAGTTTGGCGGGCCAGACAATGATTTGCTGGCCCGCTTTGCCGTAAAGTTATTGAAGCACTGTGTGTACCTGGATTTACCATGCCGTGGTGGTATGGCAGACGTCACAATCTGAACTGGTTATCACATGCCCGGCGGGTTTGCCTGTTGCAATGGTACCGTTATGACAATCCATGCATACTGTTGCCTGCGTAAAATTACTGTGGTCAACCGTGCCGCCCGAACTGCCTCCGCCGGTTCCGCCAGCGCCTGAAATTGTAGGTGTCCATTCGGTGGTGCTGTGACAGACGTTACATTCCTGGGTTGTAACAATATGGTCGTCGGGTTTGCCTTGCGCGGTATCGTTATCATGGCAACTGCTGCATTCGCCAATGACCTGGGTATGATCAACGGTCACCACCGGTTCCCAATCATTGGTGTTGTGGCAGGCTTCACACAGGTCAGTTGTCAGAATGTGGTCGTCCTCTTTGCCTTCTTCAACCACATTGTTATGACAATCTATGCATAACAGATCCCCAATGGGAGGATGATCATTCTCTTCTTCGCTGCTTTCGTCATCGTCGTCCTCATCACCTTCAACCTCGTCATCTTCACTGCCGTCGCCACTGGTAACGCCAACTTCCCAGTCGCTGGTCGTATGACATGATTCACAATTGTCGGAGGCGGGTATGTGATCGGCCGGTTTGCCTTCTTCAACCACATTATTGTGACAGTCTATGCACAGTAAATCACCGATTGGGGGATGGTCATCAAGCGTAGTCAAGGTTTCAGCCGGCATTATGGCCACAGAGAACGTGGTGCCCGCGTTGTGGCAAAGATTACATTCTTCGAATGTTACGATATGGGTCGCTGGCATCCCTGGCGCCCGGATTCCATTGTGGCAATTTGAGCATGTACCAAGGATTTCATTGTGATCAATCGCAATGTTCGGTGTCCACGCTGCAACGGTGTGGCATACCACGCATTCCTCAGTTGATTCTATGTGATTAACAGGCCGGCCGGATGCGTTAACGCCATTATGGCAAGACTGACAGTTTGCATCGAGGCCGGTGTGGTCCAGCAGGCTCGCATTGAGTTCTCCTCCTTGTGTTGCCGCAATATTAACTACCGTAAAATCCTTGGATGTGCCATTGGCGCCATCCATTACGATCAATTGCGCTACATAGCTCCCGGGCTGTTCGACGACAAATGTGGGATTTATTGCTTCAAAATCGGAAACCCGCGCCGTGCTCCCCGATGGAATACTTCTAAATGTCCAATGATAAGTTAGACCTGTACCGCTCGATCCAGAAGCATCCAGTTGTACAGTGTTTCCGGCGTTTCTAAATTGGATGGCGCCGGCTTCGGCTTTCGCGGGTTCTATAGCACCGGACACTTGATTTTGCGCGCTGTCTGTGGACGCGGGTGCGCAGGCGCTGGTGGCGAGAATTAGAATAAAAAGTAAAGTGATTAATGAAAAGCCAGTGGTCCTGACAAACACTACATCCCTGTGTTGTATGTCCATGAGTAAGTTCCGCCCTTAATTTTGAACAACTATGAATGAAATATTTAATTGTATTGATTACCTTTTATAATTACGTGGAGACCGAACTTACTCGAATTTATTAAGTGATTCAAGCCTGCATTCTATGTGGTTTAACGCACACAATATGAATTTACATAAATTTACAGAATTGACATGGATTTCTTACAAAATAACGCATTTGAGATTACGAGCACTCGGAAAATACGCATGCAGCAATTTTTCCTGGCGCATAGTCGCACTTGGTTTACGCATTCAAAATCATGGATAAACTCGTGCGGGAGCAGTTTGCCAGGCGCAGTTATGTTAAGGCAGGTTCTGTTATTTACCGCGGATGGTACTTCAAAATATTATAAGGTCCAGCCCACTCCACCGGTAATCGCTTCCGGATGGCGGCGATGCACTATGTTATCAATATCATGCATCTGCTGTTTGTCGGCATCCACTATCAACAACACTTCCCTGTGTTTTAAAGCTGCGTCAAATTCTGAAACATGCACATTGGGAATCTTGATTGTGAAAAGAGTGCCCAGGATCAAACATGTAAACATAATCGCGAGTGTGATAGCGGCGAAATGATACAGCTCAAACCCAAGGAAAAAGAAAGTAATAAATGTCGCCAAAAAAAACAGAACAATGTTACCGGACCATAAGCTCCTTTCGATTTTGTAAACTCTATCCTTTTCCGGCCCGGAGATAATATGCAGGCGTGTCTGATCAATCCGCTGAAGTTTTAAGTCGTCAACTACAAGTCTGGCGTGTTCGGGATCTGGTAATAGAAAAAATATTCGTCGCATCATGGTCAATTCCCCGTGCGCTGGATAATTGGGTAAAGAAGCCCGTATCGCTACATGTAAGATTTTACTTCTTCGCCGGGATCGGGTAATCCGGCAATCCGCCAGGCTTCTATCCCGTGATTATCGAACAAAATGCTCATGCAGCTGTTCGACATTTCATGGATACGGCAAATCCGGCGTGGCGGCGGCAAGTGGTTATAGGAAAAATAATATTGCCGTAACGAAGTAATCAGCGCCCATTGTTTTCCATCCAGCTGGTCAATACCGTGCAAGCTGGCAAGTTGTTCGGCGACTGACACATTCCAGGTTGTCGGATCCCTTAGAAAGCCTTCCTCGTCACAATCCAATGACGAAACTGTTGCTAAATAAGTCATATCTTCCCCCGGAGAATTTATTAAAAAAGGTTTTTATATTGCTGTGTTGCGACATGGGACTAACCCCATGCGATGCGGCTGCCAGATTGCTGAAGCTAATAAAATAAAGTTGCTTAATAAAATTGTGATCGCTATCCTTCCGCAACGTAGCTGTCGGACAGGTTGCTTTGCAGTACTATGTGGTCAGTGACTTCGATTTGCATATAAGTCTGGCGGTTCTCTTCAGACTCGAAATAGATTTCAATGCCGTTATCGCCATCACCTTCGTAAATGCAAGGATGATGATCGGGATCTGGCACATCGCGGAGTGAAATAGGATCGGTGGTTGTGCGAATATTCATGGGCATGCCTCCTTTATGGAGTACCTGTAAATAAACTATAGAAGACATAGTAAAATAGTCAAGTATTACCAATTTCAGACAGTATATATGTATTAAGAACGTAGGGAAGACGGGTAGTGATTGATAAAAAGACCCTAAATAAAATGTCATCATTCAACTTAACTTTGTTTGTGTGATCGTGCTTATGAGTGCGGTGATCTATTGGTGTGAAGTTTTATTGTCCGGAGCACTGGATTTATAAAGATGCAATGACATTACCGGCAAATGTCATACAGGATTGATTATGAATATACTCTAAAGTGTCAAACGCAGGCTGCCTATACGCGCAGTTAATGAATATACATCTTTAAACGTAATGGAAATCAAATAACCAGAACCAAAAATAAAAGCAATATGTGGCCTGAAATTAAAGCCGGGAGTGTTGCCGGAATTCACCTAAGGCGAATTCCGGAAAACACTCAATATTTGTAAAAAAAACATTTTTATTACAGAATAAATCGCGTATTAACTGAATAATTTAGCCTTTCGGGCTGTTAGTAACGCCCGTATTCCCAATTGGTCTTGGGCTCTTTTTTCTCTTCAACCACGCTAGCGGGTTCCGACCGGCTTTCCACACTGCCGCTGCCGGCGGCCGCATTGCTTGCGCTGCTATCCTGCCATTTATCGTCGGTATTCGCGAACGCAGCAATTATGGCAATGACAAGAATTACGGCTACACTTAACATTTTGTTACTCATTGTGACATTCTCCGGATTAAAGCACTTTTTATTGGCACTTCATATTTTGTTAACGGGACAAGTGCTGGTCGCATCCCGTTAACAAATGTATTGCGCAAATAATTTATTCGGCATAAATCGGCGCACGGGTAACACCGTGACAACTGCTGTTACTGCATCCTCCTTCATTGGTGCGTTCATTCATATAATGGATTGGCGAATCAATATTACGCCCCACTATGGCGGGATAGACACCAGTACCCTGACCATTTCCCAAGTCAATTAGCTCAGTGGTGTAAAAATTCCCGTTACCATCAACTTCAATGGTTGCCACCAGGTCGCCTGATCCCTGCGGGCCACTGTACAAATACAGCGTTGCGTCAGGATAAAATTTCTGCAAATTAATTTCATAAACGGTACCGGCCACTGAATATTGATAGGGATTGCTTCCTCCAATATTATGGCAACTTAAGCAATTTACACCGCGCCGGCCATCGGTATGGCTGTATGTTGTGCCATGCGCACTGACACGCCCCACAGGTTCCCCTGCCGCGACAATCCGGGTTAGTCCAACGCCGTTATGGCAGTTGTTGCATTCGCCACTGGCGGTGCTGGCAGGCATATAAATTGGATCATCACTGGCGTTGCCGGTAATTGCCGGATACAAACCCGCCGTAAAATCAATCGGCTCCGTTGTAAAAAAGTTGCCGTTGGCATCGACTTCTATCGTTGCCGCCAAATCTCCCTTGCCATCAGGACGCGAATACAAGTTAAGCGTTGCGTTGGGATATACCTGGGTAGGATCATTCAATTGATAAACAGTACCCGCCATGGAGTAGATGTAGGGATTGCCCGTGCCCTGGATATGGCAGTTCATGCAATTTTGACCACGGCGTTCATCGGTGTGGCTGGTTGTGGTTCCGTGTTGACTGATTAACTTGTGGACTTTTTCCCCTGAATAAATCGGCAGTACGCTGATTCCGTGGCAACTGTTACAGGAACCAGTCGTGGTGCTGCTGGGCATATATTGATGATCGATACCATCGGAGCTTTCAATTACAGGATACAGGCCGGTATCAAAAGTTACCGGAAGTGTGGTATAAAAATTACCATTGGCATCGGCTTCCAGCGTTTCCACAAGACGGCCACCCCCTTCAGGTTCTGTGTAAAAATATAAGGTCGCGTCGGCATAAAAGTTCTCGAGCCCAAGGTCGTATACGGTTCCGGCAATTGTATAACCGGTATGGCAGGTCATGCAGTCCGAACCACGGCGGTCATCGGTATGGCTTAAGGTCAGACCATGTTCACTGACTCGTTCAACATTATCTACCAGTTCCTGTCCCATATATATGGGTAAAGTTGATGCACCGTGACAACTATTGCATTCACCATGAGTGATGAAATTGCCCATATAAATTGGCGTTTCACCTGCGGCGCCTTCTATTGCGGGATAAACGCCGGATGAAAACTCCATAGACTCTGTTGTGTAGAAATTTCCGTTGGCATCGACTTCGATTTCGCCAAGCAGCAAGCCGGCGCCATTTGGTCCGCTATAAAACTTGATCAAGGCATTGGGATATAACGCCGTAAAATTATTCAATTGATAAACAGTTCCCGCCACCGTGTAGACAATGGGATTATTCCCGGCAAAATGGCATTCCATGCAATTCTGTCCGCGCCGTTGGTCGGTATGACTGATCGTTAGCCCGTTCAGGCTGATTTTTTCCTGTGTTTCAGCTGGGGCATTTCCACCGCCATTGTCATCGCCACCGCCACCACAACCGGCGAGGACAACCAGAAGAACTGAAAGTAAAACTCTATATCTGCAACCGCGCATAACCACAACCTCCCCACGTATGGCTGCTGGAATGAGACGCACGCAGCACATTGCTGATGCGTAAGCATTGATGAGTGGCTGGTAGATTGAGTAAGTGTTCGCTCCAACGTTTCTGAGAGTTACTTACTCGAAAACACCAGAACAATAAAGAAAACAGCTAAGATAACCGCAAAGAGATCAACCAGGATGGACTTGGCCGGTTACTCCATTTTAACCAAGAAAGATTTACCGTAGATGTGAGCCTATTATGCACCTTGCAAAAGGGATGTTGTCAATACGTAGTCGGGCAATAATTTGCAAACTGGTGTTTCAGAAAATCGATTATGCGCTGCGCGCAATTACCGCAACTGAATAGCGCATAAAGTGAGAGGCCAATAGAGAAAGATTCGCACTAAGGTGCGCAGTTGATGAAACCACCGGGTAATTAACGAGTTATATCAATTCAGCAACTAAGCATGTAGCGGTAATCGGGACCGGTGATTGTGCATGCCGGGTTTTTGGAATATGGGCGCGGTTGCTCTTATCAAAAGAAGAAAAATCTGAGGGAATATTTTCAACAATTACCTGCAGGCAATGAATCAATAAGCCTGATGTAACTTTGTGGTGTAATAGACCCTAGTGATGCAAAAAAATTGTCAAGCAGTTATGGCGAGCTTACCAAGAATATGCAACATCAGTGATTTAGCTTCGCTGTTGTCGCTTATTGACAAGGCCAAATGGCCTTCGGGTAGAGTTATACAACTGGAACATTATACAAGTTTGGGACGAAGGTTTCTGAAACTCCAGCAATGGTGCACGTTTTTCAGCTGTGTTTCTATTTCTTTTCTCTGTCCTCATGTGTAATTCCTGGGTAAGATTAAGTGTCACCACAGTTGAGAAAAAAATAAGGTTGATAGCCTAGCCTTGTCCGTGTTGGCTCATAAACCATTTGCGCTCGGGATTTAAGCCTGGCGCAAGAATTTCTTGCGCACCACAACCTTGGTTAAAGGAGCCGATTTTTTGCACGTTCACCGGTTTCTTTGCAAGTCATAGTCGTATTCATAGCCGTAAAAAAATAAGCAGCATCGCTTCTTTACTTGGTTTTTTAATGCATTACCTGTCAAATCTTTCAGTTACGCTACGCCTTTTTATTACATTGTTTCAAGGCGCGGCTTATTTATATGCAACTGTCCCGTAAGCCTTATTCCTGCTAAAACAGAGTATTTTCATCGGTCAACCGGATGGTTATAGATGTAGAAAGCGTGGTCCGGGTGGAAAATATTTCTTTATATATTATTATATTAGTAGCAGACTAGCTGATTGGCGTCCTTATTTCCCAGCACCATTTCTGTGTGCATTATTAAACAACCGGCCGCTTCTGGTTAAAACTCAATAAAGCTCTCATAAATGCAAGTTTAAAAATATTAGTTTGGAAAAATAGGAAAATGTCCGCGTCCGCCCAAATAGTGTCAGAGCCTGTAAAGCCGGTATCGTTTCTGGACGCATTCGCGTATTGGTTTAAGCTGGGCTTTATCAGTTTTGGTGGACCGGCTGGGCAGATCAGCATGATGCATCAGGAACTGGTGGAAAAACGAAAATGGATTTCTGAACACCGGTTTTTGCATGCGCTTAATTATACGATGGTGCTGCCAGGACCTGAGGCGCAACAACTCGCAACTTATATTGGCTGGTTAATGCATGGAGTATGGGGTGGCATTGTTGCCGGGGTGCTGTTTGTCCTGCCATCGCTATTCATACTCATTGCATTAACGTGGATCTATCTGGCCTATGGCGATGTGCCGGTTGTTAAAGGTATCTTGTATGGTATCAAGCCCGCTGTGACGGCAATTGTGATTTTCGCAGCCTACCGTATTGGCTCCCGTGCATTGACGAATAATGTGCTGCGCGCGATAGCCGTATTGGCATTTGCGGCCATATTTCTCTTCGCTGCGCCTTTTCCCTATATCGTGGTAATGGCAGGCGTCATTGGCTACGCAGGTTCACGATTCGCGCCTGAAAAATTCAAGGCTGGCGGTCACCATGCCGCTTCGAATAAATCCTACGGCCCCGCCTTCATCGATGACGATACCGCGGTTCCTATGCATGCACGGTTCAAATTGAGGCGAATGGTTGCGTTCAGCTTGGCGGGTCTGGTTATCTGGAGTGCTGTCATGACACTGCTTGCCATGACCTATGGCTGGGAAGGCACACTGACTCAGATGGGGTGGTTTTTTACTAAAGCGGCGCTGGTTACTTTTGGCGGCGCTTACGCCGTGTTGCCCTATGTTTATCAGGGCGCCGTCGAACACTATAGCTGGCTCAGCGCCGCGCAGATGATTGACGGTCTCGCGCTGGGAGAAACCACGCCAGGTCCGTTGATTATGATTGTCGCGTTTGTTGGTTTCGTTGGCGGATGGACCAAAGAAATCTTTGGAACAGAAATGCTTCCCCTGGCGGGTGCGGCGGGCGCGGCCATCGCAACGTTATTTACTTTTCTGCCGTCCTTTCTTTTTATACTCATTGGCGGACCAGCGGTTGAGGCGACCCGGCATGATTTGAAATTCACTGCGCCGTTAACCGGTATAACCGCGGCCGTGGTTGGGGTCGTGCTCAACCTCGCGCTTTTTTTCGCCTATCACGTGCTTTGGCCGCAGGGTTTTGAAGGTGATTTTGAATGGTTTTCAGCTGTGATGGGAATAGCGGCATTTATTGCCCTGTTCCGATGTAAGGTTGGAATAGTTCCTGTTATTGGCGCCTGTGCGGTTATTGGTCTGGGATACGCATTGCTTTAATAAAAGCAAACCAGATGTTGTATTTCATTTGGTTTATCAGGTTTTGTCCGGCTCAAAAGCAAAATCATCGGTGCGGGGGATATTGAACATCGATTCCCTGCACTCATCAGGCAACGCCGTGAGTTTGCGCTTTTTCAAGTCGATCCATGCTCCATCCACGGTAACGGTGGCCGCTACCTTGCCTTCGTTGTTAATAAATTCATGGACAAATGACCAGCGTGAACCGTCGTTGCGCGCGCTTTTCAATTTCACGTTTACCTTTATATCTTCATTCATGCCGATCTCCCGGAAAAAGACAGTTTCCTCCCGGAACAGTACCGGGCCAAAATTCAGGCCGGCGAGTGTGTCGATATCCATGCCGATTTCTTTCAACAATTGAATTCGTACATGGGCTGCGTAGTCATTATATGCGGAATGCCGCATGTGGCGGTTTACATCGACATCAGCCCAACGGATATTAAATGTCCTGGAAAATTCCTTCATTTTGCATGGTTTCCTGCCGTGGGATAAAACAACAGATCAAGCAACGTGTGAAAATTATTTTCGTGCGTATGAATTGCGCGCCAGTGACGTATATTGTAGCGTACTAATGTTTACCGGGCCAGAACACGCGGATTTTGCTAACATGGCGGAAACGGCAAACGGGACATTGTTCCGCGTTGCCTGTTGAATAATTGATGGCTGGAAATTGGTTTTGAATAACGGAATTTAAAACCGTAAAGATATATTAAAGCCGGCTAAAACCAGCATTTGTATCACTTACACAAAAACTTGTGAAAACACCATGAAGGAACCTTTAATAGACTGGAACAGAAGCAGTAACGATCAGTTTTTAGCGGGAATTAATGCGCCTTTGTGGAGCAGATGGTTGGCGGTAATCTGTACGGTTATGTCCTGTTTTTTATATACGGAATTGTACTATATGGTCCCTGAATACCGGCAAATAATAGGAAGCGGCGATGCAGAACTCCCCATTTTTATCAGAATTGTGTTAAACATTTACCAGCCTTTTCTGATGGTATTCATTTTAATCAGCTTAAGTTTGATTATTTTATTTCAACTCAAACTTAAAAAATCCGGCGGCAGTTACAAACTGATATTAGCGTTGATTGCGGTGAATTTAATATTTTCCGCAATATTGTTTGCGGTAACATATGCGGGAACTGTTTTAGAAATCCGCCTGACTTAGATTGCCCGCAGTTTCTTTTTAAGCGACTTGATGTCTTTGTCCGCGTCCATGCCAAACGTTTCGTTGCAATATTCAATTAGCGGAATTACCTTCAGCGCAATGTCAACAGCATAGGGCGCAAGCGAACCGGTTTCGCCTTTTTCCAGAATTTCCAGCGCCGTCACAATGTCAGGCGTTTCAATTACGGCGTTTTCAATCAAGCTTTCATACTGTGCCATCTGAGGAGCGATGGCCGGCGTGCCGTTAAGATGCGCTTCGGTGTGAAAATTCACGCGTTCGATCAGATCCGCGGGTTTTGCCGGTTTTACAATAAAATTATTGGCGCCGCACGCGTGAGCCCGCTCCCGGCTTATTTCGTCTTCAGCGCTGGTCACAACGATGATCGGCAGTTTTTGTAATCTGTCAGTTTCAGAACCTCGTATGCGGCAAATCAAACCGTAGCCGTCCAGTTGCGGCATCATGATGTCGGTGATAACCAGTTTAATCGAGGCGTTTACCTGCAGTTTTTTCCAGCCATCCTCTCCATCCTCGGCTTCAATAACGGAGAATTTTGGACTCAGAACTTTTGACAAGGAAGCACGCACCGTCCGGGAATCGTCAACGACGAGTATCGGTGTCTTTCGTGCTATTTCGTTCGTTGTTTGCATTTAATACCGCTTCCAGTTAAATACATCTGCCGGAAACACCATGCCTGTAACAGATGCTCGGGTTAGTCACAATCTGCGGATAGTCCTGCCTTTATAAATCGGCTGTATGCGCAGTTGTCTTTAATACAAACAAGCTTTGTATTTCAAGCTTCTTTAGTTAACACGCAGACCAGTTATTGTTTTTGATCACAAATGGATGAAATGAATCTGATGATGTATTCAGTATGTGAACTGGTTCCGGTTTTGCCGGCCAATACAATCAGCGGATACGTAAAATCCCGCCAAAAGTAAAACCGCACCCAATCCATTTTTATAATAATTTTCCAACCTGTTGTTTTTTTTCTAAATATTGCAGCGTACCGTTTGCATGTATTTCGGGATGGTGTTCGCTTTTTTTATGTTCAGGCATCACATTTCTTGCCGATATTACTGATCGAGGTAGCGGGAAATCAATTAGTTACGTAAATCTCTTCTGCATTGCAGTTCGGTTATGACCGCGGCCTAGCCGGTATTCAGGAGCGTGCGTTGGATAGTCAGTCATATCCGGGATTATTTGACACTTTAAGCGTGGATCTATTTGGCGCCGTTAAATGGAATGCAAACACGCAGAAGTTAATTGTAATTGGATCTGAAGCAGTAATTTGCCTTGTCATGGTTAGATTATGAAAAAAGTTACTCATCTATTTTTATTGCTGTGTATAGCGCTGGTATTTTCTCCGATTAACGGTCCAGCCATTGCGGAACCGGTCACCAAGGAACAAATAAAGGGACTGGATGAACAGGTGCAGGACATCAAAAAGGATGTACTGGGAATTTCCGCAGAACTTAATCTGCTGGAAGAGAAATTATTGTTTCCTTCCAACACCCAAATATCCTTTTTCGTATCGTTGGAAAAAGGCTCGGATTTTGAGCCAGATGCGATTCAGCTGAAGCTGGATGACAAGGATATGGCCCACCACATATATAGTTTTAAGGAAGTGTCCGCCATGCAAAAAGGCGGTGTGCAGCGTGTGTTTACCGGCAATGTCCGTACCGGTGATCATAACCTGCAGGTGACGGTTACAGGAAAATCCGGCGGAAGTAAAAAAACCGGCGCCGCTTCCCATTCAGTTACTAAAGGCGTGGGACCGCAATTCGTGGAGATCCGTGTATCCGGTTCAGGCATTGAATTCAAAAACTGGTAACACCGTGTTGCGCTTCTGTGTATTCATCTCCGCTCTGGTTATTTTCTTCTGTAGCGCGATGTCTGCGTGGGCGGCGGATGTTATTAATGAAAACATCGTCAATGACAGCGCGCCGATGCAAGGCGAGTTGAAGGATCTATATTTTGGCGAAGCCTTGTTTTATGCGTACCAGGATGAATACTTTGACGCGATTTCGCGTCTGGACACCGAACTGGCGCAATATTACGGTCTTGACGAACCCGTGCTGAACTCCCTTTATGTGCATATCAATCACGCGGAATTTTCCGTGGGTGATTTCGAGTTGTACTACCGCATGCACGACCGCGCCGGCCGCGCCATTAAGGCCGTTATCGAAGGCAATGTGGAAGAGAGCGTGCGCAATGAAGCCATATACCGCCTTGCAAAAATCTATTACCAAAAGCAACAGCCGCTAATTGCCCTCGAAACTATCGAAAAACTGCAGGGCCGGTTACCTGAAAAAATCCGTTACGAAGAGCCTTTTTTGCGCGCGCAAATTTATATGGCGACCGGCAAGTTTAGCGAAGCCATAAATTTGCTAAAGAACATAGAAGGCGAGGAAAGCCTCAAGGGTTACGCTGGGTATAACCTGGGTGTTGCCTTGTTTCAGAATGGTAACGAACAGGAAGGAATTGCCCAGCTGGACAAAGTGGGTCTCATTCAGTCCAGTGAAGAAAAAGTGCAGGCGATGCGCGACAAGGCCAATCTGGTATTAGGTTTCCGTCTGCTGGAATCGCAACAGCACGCGCAGGCGAAGCAGTATCTGCAACGCGTGCGGTTAAAAGGTCCGTTTTCCAACAAGGCCCTGCTGGGAACCGGCTGGGCGGCGGCGGCGGTTGGCGAATTCGACCGCGCACTGGTCCCCTGGAGCATGCTGTCCACCCGGGACGTCACTAATAAATCGGTACAGGAGGTGTTACTGGGCGTTCCTTATGCCTACGGCAAATTGAATATTTACGGCAAGGCGGCAATTCTGTATGGCCAGGCGCTTGAAAGCTATAGCAAGGAGATTGAACGCCTGGACGCATCCATTGCCAGTATTCGTCAAGGCGCCTTTCTCAAAGCGGTTATCCGCGAAGAGTTGAAGAAAGACAAGCACTGGTTGATTCATTTGCGCGAGTTGCCGGACACCCCTGAAACCTATTATCTCACACAGATGATGGCGTCTCATGATTTTCAGGAGTTATTAAAAAACTATTTTGACCTCGCCGAACTGGAGCGCAGGCTGGAGTATTGGGCAGGTTACATAGACGCCTACGAGGAAATCATCAAAATCCGCGAAACCTATTACGAGCCCCTGTTGCCGGAAATCGAAAACCAATTCCGGTCGCTGGACTCCAAAATGAAACTGCGCATTGAACAACGTGACAAGCTGGATAAACGTTTGAAGAAGATGCTGGTATCGCCGCGGCCCGATTTTCTGATGACGGTGGATGAACGGATTGTTTATCAGCAACTGCTGGACATGGAAAGCGTGCTGGCTAAGCAGGGAATCAATGATGAAAAAGTGCAGCAGCGCATTGCCAGGTTAAAGGGAGTCATCACCTGGAATATCAATCTTGAATATCACGACCGCTTTACCAAAGCCACTGAACATTTACGTGAGTTGGACGCGCACGTCGAAAAACTAAAGGCGATCTACAACTCTTTTGTACGCACCCGCCAGGCGGCAACCCAGAGTTACAAAGGTTATGACAAGCAGCTGACGCGCTTGCGTATCAAGATTCGCGATGCACAGGGGAAGATAAAAGTGGTAATGGCCAGGCAAGGCCACATGATCGAAGTGATGGCGATCACTGAACTAGAGCAACGGCGCGCCCGTCTCGAGGAATACCAGGTAAAAGCGCGTTTCGCCATGGCGGAAAGTTATGATCGCGCAACCCGGGCGAAACAGGAAGCAGAATTGGCCAATGAAGCCAGCAAAGCGCAAGAAGCGGCGCAGAACGGGCGCGGCTCCGGTCAAGAGCAAGCAGAACAGCAGCAACTGCAACCCGGCGCAGAAGACAATTCCGGCAGTGAGCTGCGCGAAAACAAGCCCGGAAATGCCGAACCGCAACAACGACCGCAACCCGAACCACAACCACAACCACAACCAGGCAAACAAAGCCAAACCGAGAGTACCGCGCCATGAGTCGGAAACACCTTGCGATTTTGTTGCAGTGTGCAGCGCTGATATCGTGCGCCACGGATGGCGGGCATGGCACTATTGCCGAGTTGGATTCTATTGCTGTGGAACTCAAGGATGTGGATGTCGAAGGCGGCCTGGAAAAGGCCATGCAGGGTTATCAAAAATTCCTGGAAGAAACTCCCGAATCCCAATTGACGCCTGAGGCCATGCGCCGCCTTGCCGATCTGAAGGTGGAAAAGGAATATGGCGTGGTTACAGGGAGCATGGCGTTACAGGATAATAGCGAAGCGCCTGGAATCAACACCAGGGCTGTTTCTTCCATAGGAAATTCCGGTAATAAAGGCGTTGAAAAACCGCCTGCCACGGCTGACGCCGAAATGGAAAAAGAATTGGAAAAACGCATCACCAATGCACAACAAATAGAATCAGCAAATGCCAACGATCCGTTATCCCTGCCGCCGGAAGAAGCGGGCGCGGACCTGCAAAATGCCGGCGCTGCGGACGCTATCCAGCTCTATAACAAGCTTCTTGAGAAATACCCAATGTATGAGCGCAATGACCAGGTGCTTTATCAGTTATCGCGCGCCTATGAAGAAACGGGACAAGTCGATGAAGCAATGAACGTGATGAACCGGCTGATTGCGCAGTTCCCGAATTCCCGCTACAACGACGAAGTGCATTTCCGGCGCGGCGAATATTATTTTACCCGCAGGAAATATCTGGACGCGGAAGACGCCTATGGCGAGGTGCTGAAGTATGGGATCGGGTCAGTGTATTACGACCGCGCGCTGTATAAAAAAGGCTGGACTTTATACAAGCAGGAAATGTATGAAGAGGCGCTGCATCAATTCTTTGCCTTGCTGGATTATAAGGTATCCATCGGTTATGACTTCGAGCAGACCAGCGATGATCTTGAAAGAAAGCGCATCAGCGATACCTTTCATGTCATCAGTCTGAGTTTTTCCAATCTGGGTGGTACCGATACAATACTGCAATATTTCGGCAAAAACGGCACGCGCGCCTATGAAGACTTCGTTTACCGTGAACTGGCGGAATTCTATTTCAGTAAACGCCGTTATAACGACGCCGCCACTACCTATAACGCCTTCATTGAATCCAATCCTTTTCACAAACGGTCGCCGTTTTTTGCGATGCGGGTGACCGAAGTGTACATGAAGGGTGGATTCCCGCGCCTGGTTATCGAGGCGAAAAAGAACTTTGCCTCCACTTATGGTCTCGAAGCGGAATACTGGAATTACTTCAACCAGGCCGAATTTCCCGAAGTGCTGGGTTTTCTCAAGACCAACCTGACCGACCTGGCCAATCATTACCATTCGTTATACCAGAACCCGAAATTTGTTAAGGAAAAGCAGGCTAATTTCGACGAAGCTTCGCACTGGTATCGTGAATTCCTGAAATCGTTTCCAAAAGATGCGGAATCACCCGCCATCAATTACCAGTTGGCGGACTTGTTGCTGGAAAACAGGGATTTTCAACAGGCGGCTGTCGAATATGAGCGCAGCGCTTATGAGTATGCCGTTAATGACAAATCGCAAAAGGCCGCCTATGCCGCGGTTTACGCCTGGCGGGAACATCTGAAAAACGCGCCCGCCTCGCAGCTCACCAACGTCAAGCGTGAAATTATCCGCACCTCATTGCGCCTGGTGGATACCTTTCCGAAACATGAAAAGGCCACTATCGTCATGGGCGCGGCGGTGGACGATATGTTTAACATGCGGGATTACCCGCTGGCGATCAAGACCGGCCGGCGCCTGATAGAGGAATATCCGGGCGCGGAAGCGAAGATCAGGCGAGGCGCCTGGCTGGTGGTGGCTCACTCTTCCTATGAAGTCACGGAATATCATGACGCCGAGGTTGCATACCTCGAGGTGCTCAACATGACGGACAAGGATAACAAGGAGCGTGTCCAGCTGGTGGAAAACCTGGCGGCTTCGATTTACAAACAGGGCGAGCAGGCCAGGGAGAAGGAAGAATACAGAGAGGCGGTGCGGCATTTCCTGCGTATCGCCGATGCGGCTCCAGCGTCCAAAATCAGGCCAGCGGCGGAATACGATGCCGCAGCCGTGCTGATCCAGATTATGGATCTGGAACAGGCCGCCACTGTGTTGCTGTCGTTCAGGAACAGTTATCCCGGTCATGAACTTCAGCACGATGTTACCAAGAAGATCGCGTATGTCTATAAAGAGTCGGGCAAATTTTCACTGGCGGCCCAGGAGTATGAACGGGTAGCCGCAGAGGCCAGGGGTAACGAAGACCTGGTGCGTGAAGCGATGCTGCAGGCTGCGGAACTGTACGAGAAAGCGGAAGATAGCAGCAATTCTCTTCGCGTATACAAGCAGTTCGTGGCGGTATTCCCCAGACCCCTCGAGTTTGCATTGGAGACTTATTACAAGATCGCCATGATCCACAAGTCCCAGTCGGATTTGCAGAACTACCGCATCACTCTGCAACACATTATTGACTCGGACGCCAAAGCCGGTTCCGAACGAACTGACCGCACCCGCTATCTCGCGGCGCAGTCCTCGCTGGTGATTATTGAACCGAAGTTTGACGAGTTCGTCGCCATCAAGCTGATCAAGCCGTTCAAGGACAGTCTTATCAAAAAACAAAAAGCCATGAAGGAACTCGTCGCGGACTATACAAAACTGGTGGATTACCAGGTAGCGGATGTTACAGCAGCGTCGACTTATTATATTGCGGAAATATATTACAACTTCAGCCGTTCGCTGGTTGAGTCAGAAAGACCGGAAAACCTCAGCGAGGTGGAACTGGAAGAATTTAACCTGATGGTGGAAGAGCAGGCTTATCCCTTCGAGGAAAAGACCATTGCCGTACACGAAAAAAATATCGAGCTGCTGGTTAACGGAATTTACAGCACCTGGATAGACCGCAGTATTGTGAAACTTTCCAGGCTCTTGCCAGCCCGCTATGACAAGCCGGAAGAGCGTGTAAGCTTTATCGAAAATCTGGATAAGTATAGCTACTCTTCACCCCGTTTTGACCGTGAAGACGCGAGGACGGGATATATCTCTGTACTGGGATTTTTCAGATATGCGTCACAAAACCAGCAATATATTCATCACGATGTTAGTGAGAAAGCCGACATATCTACACAGGACGGCGAAAAAAGCCAGGAAAATTCGACGCCTGCAGAAGACGCGCAAGTTGGCGGGCAAAATTCCGCGAATCCGGTTGCGGCCGGCGGCGCTATCGGCGTGTCCGTGCAACAACCGGAAGTTGTGGATCCAACAGGTGGTGTGGCCGACGCTGGCGCAGAAAGTCAACCGTCAGCGGATGGCCCGCAAACGGATGATACCAGCAGCGCAGCGGCGGCAACCGGCGTAACGCCACAGACAGGTGGGAATGAGAGCCAGCGGAACATGGAAAGCCGGTTACCGGGTACGGAACAAGCGCAATAAGAGGCGCGAATATTCAAAAATTCGGGATTTTAGCAGTAAAACAGGCAGCAAGAGCAGCAGATGTCATGAACAGAATCGCAGTAAAAATCGAGGATTGCTTCCCAGCGTATAACAACTTCGCAATCAACAAATGGATCAGGCTGCTTGGCATCTGCGCGATGGTGTTGCTGTTGTCCGCCTGCGTCGCCACGGGAGACAAAAAATCCACTGAGAAACACGCGGCAAAACAACAAAGTTGCATGCCTGACAGCGCGGAACAAACCGCGCAAAGTCAAGTCAAGGCGCAAGATCAATCCCAGAAATCCAATACTGTGCAGCAAAAATGCCTGCCAAGAGGCGTAATTGAGATCACCGAAACTTTTAAAGTGGATCCGGAGATTCAAGGGGAATTTAATAAAGCCCTTGCTTTGCTTGAAGAGGACAAGTACGCGGAAGCGATTCAATTGCTGAAAGCCGTGACAGGCAAAACCAGCAAGTTCAGCGCGCCGTATATCAATCTTGGTATTGCTTACACCCGCAGCGGCGAACTTGATAAGGCGGAAGAAAGTTTAAAGAAAGCGCTGGAAATCGCCGACCAGCATCCGGTGGCGTACAACGAGCTGGGACTGGTGTACCGCCAGACCGGGCGTTACAAGGAAGCGCGTGAACTTTACGAAACGCTGTTAAATATGTACCCGGATTTTCTGCCCGCGCACAAAAATCTGGGGGTGTTGTGCGATATCTATATCCAGGATTTGAACTGCGCGCTGCGGCAATATGAAGAATATTTAAAAGGCATGCCGGGAGACGAAAAAGTGAAAATCTGGGTGGCTGATGTCAAGAGCCGGATGTAGTAGCAAGTTATGTGAGTGTTGCGCAAAGATCTATGCATAAAAGTAAAGTAACAATGTTTTTGCTGGTGTTGCTTGCCGGTATTGCCACGGCAGCGGGCGCGAAGGACAAACCAAAAGCGCAGCCGGCGGCCGAAGCAAAAGAGCTGTCAGGTATTTCCATCGTAGGCAACAAGGAGGCGCCGAAATCCCTGTTCATTGTGCCATGGAAAAGTTCGGAACTTGGAGTTGAAACCAACCTGTCGTCAAAGCTTTTAAATGAAAACCTGGAGGCAGTCGACAAGGATGTGTTCGAGCGGGAACTGGATTTTTACAGCGTGACAACCAAAGAGTAATAACTGGTGACGATCACCAATTTTTAATGAAGTGATGAAAGACGAGGAGTAAGAAATGGACGGAATGATAAAATTTTTTCAGGAAGGTGGATTGTTCATGTACCCCATTCTGATTGTGTTTGCATTCGGGGTCGCGATCGCTTTAGAACGTTACCTAAAGCTGACGATGGTGCGCAACGCCAACCGCTCTATGTGGGATAAATTGCATCCGGTGCTGGCGGAAGGAGATTTCGATGCCGCAAGAGAGATGACCGCAAATAACAAATCCACGATCAGCCAACTGCTAAACGCGGGTCTGGAATTACAGGGCGCGGTGCGGCGCCGGGATGACATCGAAATCGCCATGGAAGAAACCATGATGGAAATTATTCCGCAACTGGAAAAACGCACACCGTATGTAGCGTTGTTCTCCAACATATCATCTTTGCTCGGGCTGCTCGGAACCATCATGGGATTGATTGAGGCGTTTACCGCGGTGGCAAACGCCAACCCGGCGGAAAAAGCCGACCTGCTTTCGGCAAGTATTTCCGTCGCCATGAACACTACGGCGTTTGGTCTTATGTCGGGCATTCCGCTGCTTATTATTTATGTGGTGCTGACATCGAAGACAGGTGAGATCGTCGACAGCCTGGAAATGGCTTCGGTAAAAACCCTGAGCATTATCACCAAGATGGCCAAACGCCAGAATGCAGCTGCAGCGGCATAAGTAGGGATCTCCTGAATGTCCAGAAAACATCATTACCACTCCAAATCCAAGGAACCACCAGAGCTGGACGTCACTACGTTCCTGAATCTGATGGTGGTGCTGGTGCCGTTCCTGCTGATAACCGCCGTATTTTCGCGTATCACAATCATGGAACTGAATATACCGTCAGGCGCCGGTGGTGCTATTGATAAGCCGCAAGTCATCATCGAAGTCATCGTGCGCAATGATGTGCTGGAGCTGGGCAACGGCCAGGGCGTGGTGGCGCGTATACCCAACCTGGAAGGTAAACACGATATCGCGAAACTTACTGATTACCTGTTAAAGATCAAGGAAAATTATCCCGACAAGACCGACGCCACAATTCTGATAGAGCCGGATATTGAATATAACCACATGGTAAGGATTATGGACGCGGTGCGCAGTGCCGAACTGAAGCAGGAAGGCAGAGAGGAGATTGAGAAAGTGGCGTTGTTTCCGGATATGTCATTGGGAGAAGCGCCATGAAAAACACGCGGCGCATGAAGCGTATGGCCAGAAACCGCAAAAAACGGATACCAGCCATGAACCTGACTGCACTGGTGGATGTGTTTACAATCCTGGTGTTTTTTCTTTTGGTAAATTCTTCCGCCAGTGAAGTGCTGGAGCCTCCCAAAATTATTACCCTGCCGGATTCGGTCGTTGAGACCAAACCCAAGGAGACCGCGGTCATTATCGTGTCCGAAGAGTCGGTCACGGTGCAGGGTGAGATGGTGGTAACAGTCGAAGATATTATCGCGTCCAAGCAGGATGCTATCGTGGCAATCAGTAGCAAACTGGAATCCATTAAAAACAATGTCATTGGCGTCAGCACTAAGGTGATAGCGGAGAGCAGGGAGGTGACAATACTTTCGCATAAAACGGTGCCTTTTAAAGTGCTGAGAAAAGTCATGAGCAGTTGCACGTTTGCCGGATATGAAAAAATATCCCTGGCGGTTATTCAGAAAGCGAAGCAAGGTTAAGGACGGGATATGCAGTTGCTGTAAGTAAACCGGCAATTGCGGATGTAGAGGCAACAAAAGAAGTTGGATGTGAATTTTATGAGCGCTGTAGTTGCACAAAATGAACATAACCTGTATCAGAGGCTTGATAAATGCTATGCCAGAATAGATGGCTATCAGACGGAAATAAAACGCCTTGAAACAGAACTACAGTCCATAGACACGGAACTGGACGGCATTTCGGACGAACACCGCAAATATGAAGTGCTATCCGGTGTTTGTGAGAGTCTCGAAAAACTCAATGAAATCGGCGGTAACGCCTTATTCTGGTCAGGACTGGTCAATGACGGCCAGGTTGAAGGCCAGCTCAGCCGCTTGCGCGATCAGGTCGCTTTCTTTGAACGGCGCATCAAAAAAGTAACCGACCGCCGTGACGCCACGCTTGAAGAAATCAGGAAACGGAATATCGAGATCGCGTATCTTGAAGAAGAAATTGACTTACTGAAAGAACAGGAAGAAGAAGCCAAGCATGAATATATCGTTGAGCGCGAAATCAAGCCCATTCCTTACCGCGTTACCGTCATGCCGTGGACGAAGCGGGATAAGGATGAAAGGCAATTCCGCAAGATACTGTTACTGGTGCTGTTTATCAGTATCCTGCTCGGATGGCTGGTCCCGCTGTATGAAGTGCCGATTCCCGACCGCACTAAAGCGGTTGAGGTGCCGGAGCGCCTGGCCAAGCTGATCAAGAAGGAAAAACCCAAACCACCGCCAAAGAAAGAGCAGCCAAAGCCGGAAGAACAGAAAAAGACGGAAAAGAAAGAGCCCACCAAGGAAGAACGGCAGGACGCCCGCGAGAAGGTGAAAGAAAAGGGCGTGCTCGCGTTCAAGAATAATTTTGCGGACTTGCTGGAAGACGCGGCGCTCGACAAGCTCGGCGCCAATGCCAATCTGAGTAACGCCGGTTCCACCGCCAAACGCACGCAGCGTTCGATCATAACTTCCCAGGCTACCAGCAGCAGCGGTGGTATCAGGAGTTCTTCGCTCAGCCGCAATGTTGCCGGTACCGGTGACCAGATTGCCGCCGTGGCTTTCTCGCGGGTTGACAGCGCGATTGGTACGGCGGTTGCGGAAGACCGTCCCCTTAGCGAAGGCGCGGGTCCGTCACGCACTGACGAAGAAATCCAGATTGTGTTTGATAAATACAAGGCGGCGCTGTACCGCATTTACAACCGCGAGCTGCGTGTCAATCCCACCTTGCAGGGCAAAGTGGTGTTGCGCATCACCATTGAACCTAACGGCAGCGTGTCGTTCGTCAAAGTGGAATCGACCGATATGGACCACAAGAAACTACTGGAGGAAATCGTGGAGCGCGTGAAGAAATTCAACTTCGGCGCGAAAGAAGGTGTTCCACAGATAACTATTCTTTATCCGATCGACTTCCTGCCGGCGTCATAAGCGTTGTTAGGTCGGATCAAAATGGCAGCGACTGAGATATGCTCGTGGCGAAAAAAGGATTTAAAATGCAGGAGCCTGCAACAGAAAGGACCTGGTTTTTGCCGCTAAAGGCAGGGCTGCTGCTTTTACTGCTTTCCCTGAACCCGCGGGCCGCGGCGAGGGCAGGATGCCACTGGAGCGCTATACTTAGGCGTCTGGCCGTCATGCTCCTGCTGGGCGCGGCCTCGTCAGCGCAGGCCGGCGAGTTTTGCTCCGCGGACCCGTTCTTTGGCACAATAGACGGCAGCAATCCTGTTCACCTCGCCGCGCTTGGCACCCAGATTACCATCGATACCGACTGTACATTTATAAACTTTCCGGCGTCCAATCCGCTGACTGTTACCCTCAGCTTTCAAACCAATGATCCTTCCGTCTATTTGATCACATTCGACAATGTGGTTTTTACGGGTAACATGGCCTGCTCCAATATCGACCACCGGATCTGGTTCGTTAATGGATCGGATTACGGCTCCAACAATAACTGCCAGGATCTTTTTATACCGGTCGAGGCTATCAATAAACAGAACCCGCCGGGCGTCACAACCGTGGGTATTGGCGAGCCCTTTACCTACACGCTGACGGTTCCGGTGTTGTATGACCCGGCAACGGGCACTTTCCTCAATAATTTTGGTTCGGAGAATGATTTACACAGCATTACTATTACGGATGATCTCAATGCGACAGGTGCGGACCTCACTCTAGTGGGAACACCCACGGTTACCTGGGTGGGCAGCGGCACGCCGGTAACACATACTTTTTCAAATGTTGGTGGATTACTCACATTCGAGATCGATCCCGGTAGTAATCCCGGTGTAATCATTCCAGCGGGTGACCAGATCGCAATCGCTATCACCGTTGTTGCTGACAATTCAAATGTCGTGGGCACGCAGTTTTTCAATACTGCGCGCTGGTCATTCGGCAGGCTTATTAATATTGACCTCGATGGCGACGGCATAGAGGAACCGAATTTCTTTGACCCTCTCCCCGGTGAGAATGGCGTGACTGATCCGATGACTATCGGCGGGCCAAATCTGGTGGTCACAAAGTCAAGTCCCGACACCGCCTTGAATCTGGGCATAAATTCAACCTTTACCATCGACGTTCAAAACACCGGCAGCAGCAACGCCTGGCAGACTACCATACTGGATCAGTTGCCCGCCGGCATGTGCGACTACCTTGCAACACCGGCCGGAATAGCCAGCGTCAGCGTGCAGATCTTTGAATCGGATGGAGTGACCCCGGTTTCCGGAATACTGTCACCGGGTGTTGATTATTCCATTGGTTACACCGGTGATCCTGCCTGTCAGCTCAGCCTCGCCATGTTGACATCAAACGCGGTCATTGGACCCGATGAGCGTTTGATTATTACCTATGACAACCAGCTCGACGGTGATGTTACCGATGGCACAACGCATACCAACGTCGCCGGCGCAACCCAGTGGTACAGCGGTGATGGTGCTTATCCTCGCGCCACATTTACCGGCACGCTCAGCGACGGCACCCCTGGTACTGCCGATCACGAGGACAATCATACAATCACAGCAGCGCTGACAGGTTATATCTTTCAGAAAACCGTCCGCAACCTGATAACCGGCGAGAACCCGGCAACCACGGCCGCGCCGGGCGACACCTTGCGTTACCGGCTGCGGCTGTTCAATTTTACCTACATCATCGATGATGTCACCTTCAGTGACACGCTGGATCCAGCCAAATTTGACCTCACGACCTTTAACATGGTGGCGCCGCCGCCGGCGGGCGCCACATACACGTTTAATAACGTGACAGGTTTGTTGCAGATCATCGGCGATCCTCCGCCTTTGGATCTTGCCCCGCCCCAGGAACTGGTGGTTGAATTCGAGATCGACCTGTTGCCGGGGCTTGCTAACGGGACCGTTGTGTCCAACCAGGCGACCTTTAACGCCAACGGCCCTCCGCCTCTCACGGCAGACAGTGACGACCCCTACGTCAACGGCATTGCGGCGCCCGGCGATCCGGCGGATTCCACCGACATCGTCATACAAACACCCGGGCCTTTGTCGAAGACCAGTGGCCAGGCGACTGCCACTATCGGTGCGCAATTCACTTACACCATCACCGTGCCTGCTGCTGCAGTGGATGTTCCCTTGTATGACGTGCGCATCCTGGATAATTTGAGCGCGTCCAATGCGGACTTGAGCTTTGTGAGCGCAAGCGTCGTATCCGGCGGCACATGGAGTCTCACCAATTCCGGCACAAGCACCAACCTCGTCATTGAG
The DNA here is from genome assembly GCA_022627515.1 of Gammaproteobacteria bacterium. Classification (GTDB taxonomy): domain Bacteria; phylum Pseudomonadota; class Gammaproteobacteria; order SZUA-152; family SZUA-152; genus JAKEGK01. The sequence goes on along the minus strand of JAKEGK010000125.1, from coordinate 15,278 downwards.
GATACCGGCGCCGGCATCGACATTCCAGCCAATGGACAGGCGGTAATAGAGATAACTGTACAATTACAGAATACCATCACGAACCAGGCTGGCCTGTTATTTAATAACACGGCGTCGTTTACCTACAATCGAACCAACGGCAATAACGCCACGCAAACCGCCGGTGTTGGCGTCACCACCGGCAACATGACCGTGGTCGAACCGCAAATTACAACAATTACCAAGAGCGCGAATAACACCACGCCAACAGCCGGCGAGATTGTGCGCTATTCGGTGACATTGACGGCCAGTGGCGGCGCCAACTTTTCAGATGTGTTTGATGTGACGCTCACCGATACCCTGGATCTTGGGCTGATCTACGAAGGCAATCCCACCGTTACCGTCGGTGGCGGTGTCAGCGCTGACAACACCATCGGCGCGCCGGATATTACCGGTGATGGCATTGCCACGGCGCAGACTCTGGTCTGGGGCGTACTCGAAGCTGATATTGATATTGTTGAGGGAACGTCTGTCACCATTGAGTATGATGTGCGCGTGCTCGACAGCGTGCTGGCAAACCAGGCGCTGAACAACAGTGTTGTGACGCAATGGACCAGCACCGATAGTTCGAATGGCGAGGAACGTGACGGCGCGGACGGTATCGGCGGACTGAATGATTACACTACGCTGCCGGCCATGGAGACGTTAAACATTCCGGACATCAACGCCACTATTACCAAAGTGCGCAGCGGCGATACCTTTGGTGCGGGTGATGACAACGTGCGTATCGGCGACATCGTTGAATACACATTAACGTTATCGGTGCCAGAAGGCGCGCTGGGCAACCTCCAGCTGGTCGATACCCTGCCGCAAGGCCTGAACTTCGAAAGCATCGTCAGCATTAACGGCAATACCGGGCCAGATCCTTTTACGGCCGTTGCGCCATTTGACTACGCGGATATCCCAGCAGCAAATATAGTAGAGGCGGGCGATCCGGCGCTCGGTTCGACCACAGTGACGTGGACCCTCGGCGACATCACCAATCTGCCCATTGACGACTTGAGCAATGACTTTGTCATCATTTATCGCGCCCGCGTGATGGATAACGTGTTCGCGCAAACCAACTCGATTGCGCTCAACAATACCGTGGCAATGAGTTATGACACAGCCACGGGAACCGTCAATCAATCGGACACCGATACTGTTATCACTATTCTCCAGCCGAATCTGACGGTGAACAAATCCGCATCGCCCGCTGGCGGCGATATCTTTATCGATGCCGATGAGATAGTTACCTATACCGTGGATATCGTCAACAACGGCACAGCGCCTGCCTACGATGTAGCATTGCAGGATATCATCCCTGATGGTATGCGTGTCGGCGCGGCCACGATCACAGTGGTGAGCACCACCCTGGCGGGCGCGGGTGTAACAGATGTTGTACCCGTATACAATCCCGGAACCGGGATTGCTACCTGGAATTTTGATACCGGTGTTGCCGATGCTTATACCATTGACGCTGGTGAAACTCTCACGATTGTTTACCAGGTACAGGCCGATAGCACCATCGCGCAGGGTTTGGCGCTGATCAATGCGGCGCTGGTAAGCAGTTATTTTTCATTCGATGACGAAGCCGTGCCGGTGCTGGGAGCCGTGAGTGGTATACGCGAAATATATGGTCCCGGTAATATTGCAACCACCACTTTATATACCAGTGCGCCGCCCACCAAAGTATTGATCTCGCCCGCACCTGGCAGTCCGGAAGCAACCATTGGCGAGGAAGTGATATATCAAATCACTGTGCCTGGTGCAGTAAGCGCCACTACGCTGTACAACCTGCAGATTACTGATACGCTCGATGCGAACCTCGAATTTGTCAGCGTAAATGTCACGGGCGGTATTGGTGTGATAGACACCAGCACCGCAACCCAGATGAACATCGCAATCGCGGAAATGCCGGCCGGGGATCAGGCAGTGATCGAGTTGCACGCCCGTGTACGAAACACACTGGCCGCTCAGCAAGGTGTTGATATTGACAACACAGTGTCGTATACGTATACCTTCACGCCGATCGGGGCAACACAGCAAGTATTGGTCAGTACTGACATAGTGACGATCAATATCGTCGAGCCGCATATCAGCAATATTACCAAGACTGCAAACAATCTCACGCCCAGCGCCGGTGAAGTCGTACGTTACTCCGTGGCATTGACGGCTGTTGGTGGCGCCGATTCTTCGGACGTGTTTGACGTTACCATAACCGACAACCTGGATCTCGGGCTGGTTTACGAAGGCAATCCCACCGTGACTGGCGCCGGCAATACCATCGGCGCGCCAGTTATCACAGGTGATGGTATCACCACACCGCAAACACTGGTCTGGAGCCTGGCGGATGGCAATGCCGACATCGACATTGCCGAAGGCACCCCCATTGCATTCGAATACGATGTGCGTTTACTTAACAATGTGCTCGCGGGACAGGTGCTCAACAATAGCGTGGTTGCAGAATGGACCGGTATCGACGGCTTGAGCCTGTATGAGCGTAACGGCTTGGATGGCATCGGCGGGCTCAACGACTACATCACGGCGCCGGCAACAGAGACACTAAACTCCCCAAACATCAATGCCCCAATTACCAAGGTTCGCAGCAGCGATACCTATGGCGCTGGTGACGATAACGCGCGGATCGGTGACATTGTCGAGTACGCATTGACATTGACGGTACCTGAAGGAACACTGGCGAATCTTCAGCTGGTTGATACTCTGCCACAAGGTCTGGACTTCGCGGGCATCGTCAGCATCAACGGAGACACCACCGCGCCGTATAGTGCTGTTGCGCCGTTTACCCATGCTGATTTCGTCGCCGCTGTGGAGGCGGGTAATCCCGCCACCGGCCCCACCACGGTAACCTGGAGCTTCGGTAATGTGACCAATCAACCCGTTGACGATACGGCAAACGACTTTGTCATCGTGTACCGGGCGCGGGTTATGGATAACGTATTCCCGCAGATTAATTCCACGCCGTTGAACAATACCGTAACCGCAAGCTATGACACAGTGTCCGGCACGACGACAAATTCCGATATCGATACAGTTATTACCGTACTGCAGCCGCTGCTGACAGTAAATAAATCCGCGGCGCCCGCTGGTGGAGATACAATTATCAATGCCAATGAACTGGTGACTTACACAGTGAATATGGTCAACAGCGGTACGGCCCCGGCCTATGATCTGGTATTGCAGGATGTCATTCCCGCGGGCATGCGTAACGGCGCCGCAACCATAACCATGGTGAGCACCACATTGGCGGGTGGTCCTGTTGCTAATGTAGCGCCAACATACGATCCGGTAACGGGGATTGCCATTTGGAGTTTTGATAGCGGTGTTGCTGATGCCTATACCATTGGGGCGGGCGAAACACTTACCATCGTTTACCAGGCGCAAGCCGATGCCGATTTGGGCGCCGGGCTCACTCTGACTAATGCCGTCACGGGTATCAATTATTATTCGTTTGATGATGAAGCAGCGCCGGTTCTGGGTGGCATCAACGGCGTAAGGGAAATTTATGGACCCACTAACACGGCAACCACCTCACTGACTTCACCGGTCGTTGGCGCACTGGCGAAGGCTAATCCGGCGGACACGATAGTTTCTGTTGGTGAGACTTTTACCTACCGCATTACCGTTCCCGCAACGCCTATACCAGTGACGTTACATGATGTGCGTATTCTGGATGACCTTGGTGCACCGGCGGCTGATCTGAGTTTTGTCAGTGTTACCAAGATCAGCGGGTCACAGCCGTGGACGCCGGTGAATACCGGTACTGTCACCAGTCTGGTGATTGAAGACACGTCAAACGGTATCGACATTCCGGCCGGTGAGCAGGCGGTGATCGACATTACCGTGCAGGTAGATAACACCGCAACGAATGTCAGCGGCCTGTTGTTTAACAATACCGCGAATTACACCTATAACCAGTTAGCCAATACTCCGGCCACGCAACAAAACGGTTCGCCAGCGACTACGGCCAACATGACCATAGCAGGTCCTGACAATTTAACACTGGAAAAATCCGGACCTGCCACCATGCGTGTGGGCTTGCCCGCCTCATTTACCCTTAATGTGCATAACGCCGGAACGGGTGATGCCTACGATGCAACGATTACCGACTATATACCCAATCCTGTTCCCGGTGGCATGTGCGATGTGGCGCCCTACAATATTTCCGCGCAGTTATACCTGGCGGATGGTGTCACTGCCGCCGGTGCGCCGCTGGTGGAAAACACAGACTTTACCGTTAACTTTGCCACAGGCACACCTATCTGTACGTTGATCCTGACGATGCTGACACCTGCGGCGGCTATTCCGGCCGATCATCGCCTGATTATTAACTATGATGTAACCCTGGATACGGATTCCGCCAATAATACTTCGTTAACCAATATTGCAGGGGTAACAGAGTGGTTCAGCGGTGATACCGCGGGAGCCGGCGCCACGGGAGAAATCCGTACCTATTCAAGAGCGATCACTGACGGCACGGCTGGTACGCTGGACCATGAAGATGCCTATACCACGGTTACCGAGTCACCGATCATCCAGTTCCAGAAGTACGTTATAAACACCACTACCGGCCAGGATCCGGGCGCCGATGCTTCGCCGGGCGATACTCTGCGTTACCGCATCGTGGCCACCAATGTCAGTCCGGTGGACGTGCCTGTCTTTTCCATCCTTGACGAAGTGGACCGCTTAAACAGTCCGGCGCTGTTTGTACCGGGAAGCTTGACTATCATCAGTGTACCGGCGGGCGCCGATATTTCCAACACCAATCCGAACGGTGGTGCGAATGGTACCGGACTATTGGAAGTGCGCAATCTGTCGATGACGGTTGCCGGTGGCGGCAATGACAGTGTCACCATTGAATTTGACGTGACTCTGGTTTCTGTAATTGATAGCGGTACGCTGGCGCTGAACCAGGCGCAATTGCAGATTTACAACCTGACCCCGCTGCCCAGCGATGACCCCAATGTTAATGGCGCGGACAATCCCAGTGTCATTGGCGATGAAGATCCGACACAAACCCTGATCGCGTCCGCCCCACGGTTCCAGGTGCAAAAAATATCGGACGACATCACCGGTTCGCCCACGGAACTGCTGCCCGGCGAAACGCTGCGTTACACCATTACCGTGAAGAACATCGGTAATGAAAACGCGGTCAGCACCCTGCTGCAGGATACCATTCCCAACAATACCACTTACATTGCCGGCACCACCACGCTGAATGGTGTCACGGTTGCCGATCCGTCCGCGGGTGTCTCAGCCATTGAAAGCGGCATGCTGATCAACGCGCCGGAAAACACCACGGCCGGTTTCATGCGAGCCGATGCCGGCGCCGCCACGGATAATGTCGCAACCATTACCTTTGATGTGATGATCAATGCCGATGTGATTAGCGGCACGATTATCTCAAACCAGGGTTATGTCAATGCCGACGGTGCGGGTAACAGCGGCCCCATTGCGCAACAACCTTCCGATGATCCGGCGACTCCAACGCCCGATGATCCAACGCTCGATGTGGTGGGTAGCCTGCCGTTGATCATCGCAGTGAAAACAGTGGCCTTGCAGGAGGATAACAGCACACCAGGTATTGTCGATCCTAATGATGTGCTGCGTTATACCGTTACGATAACCAACTATGGCGGTGTGGATGCCACCGGTGTGATATTCACCGACGCCGTCCCGAATGACACCGCGTATGTACCCGATTCCGTTTACCTGAACGGTCTGCCGGTCGCGCAACCGGATAACGGCATATCGCCGTTGATTGCCGGTATACCGGTCAGTTCGTCGGATCTGACACCGCCGCTGCCGGTAGTGGGATATCTATCGCCCGGCGGAACGGCGGTTATCACCTTTGATGTGGTAGTTAATGCCGCAACACCGTCCGGCACCATTATCAGTAACCAGGGATACATCGACAGCAATGAGTTGCCGCGGGAACTTACCGACGCCGATGGTATTCCATCAAACGGTCGTCAGCCCACATTAATTGCGGTCGGCAACGCGCAGCAACTGGCAATCACCAAAGCGGTGATGGTTGTTGGCGGCGGCCCCGCCGTTGCAGGCGGTCAGCTCGAATACGTAGTACGTGTCACCAACGTGAGCACGGTGCCGGCAACGAATGTGGTAATTTACGATAACCTGGATCTGCCGGTTCCCGGTCATAAGACTTATGTGGCCGGTTCGGCGACAATGAATGGATTCACCACGGGTGTTACTTACCTCGCGCCCACGATTACCGCGGATTACGGCAATACTTATGGCTTGTTGCAGCCGAATCAGGTTGTTGAGCTGCGTTTCAGGGTATTACTGGATGCCAATCTCCCCATCGGCCAGGCCGTTATCAATACCGCGCAGGTGTACTGGAATGCCATGACCCAGACGGCATCCGCCAGTGTCTCCATCGATATCGGCGCTATGTCGGGAGTTGCCAATCTCAACGGCCGGGTGTGGCATGACGCCAATTTCGATGATGTGTTTGACAACAGCGGCGAGCGCACGCTGGAAAACTGGCGCGTCGAAGTTTATTTCAGAGGCAACCTGTTGCACAGCGTGTCGACAGATGTCAACGGTCAATACCAGATTAATGGTTTGGCGGCGAACTATTATAGTCCCGACCGGTACGAATTGCGTTTTGTCGCACCCGGCGCCACTGCCACGGCAGCCAAGCTGGGAGAGGCTTCTTCGGCTTTTACCAATGCGTTGCAACGTATCTATGACATTATTCTCTATCCCAATACCAATCTGCTGGATCTGAACCTGCCGATTGATCCTGATGGTGTCATCTACAATTCCATTGTGCGCATACCGGTGGCAGGCGCTACGGTTGCCATGTTGCGCGCATCTACCAATACGCTGTTACCAGGTAATTGTTTCAATGATCAGGCTCAGCAAAACCAGGTTACATTGGCGGACGGGTTTTACAAGTTTGATATCAACTTTAACGAACCCGAATGTAACAATAGCAGCGATTATCTGATCCGCGTGACGCCGCCGCCGTCCGGCTACGTGGGTGGCGAGTCAGTGGCGATACCGCCGTTAACCAATGCTGCGACCACGCCATTTTCGGCGCCCGGTTGCCTGGGCAGTATTGATGACGCGGTGCCGGCAACCACCAACCATTGCGAGGTACAGACGTTTGCGGATCTGCCGCCATTATCTATCGCACCACGCACTGCCGGCACCAACTATCACTTGCATTTGACACTGGATAACGGACAAATCCCCGGTGAAAGCCAGCTGTTCAATAATCATATTCCGTTGGATCCCGATCTGGGGCAGGTGGTGACAATCACCAAAACAACACCGATGGTTAATGTCAGCAGGGGCGATCTGGTTCCCTATACGATTTCGGTAAACAACACCTTGCCGGTGCCGCTGACGAATGTGTCGATCATTGATAGCCTGCCGCCCGGATTTAAATACGTGGAAGGTTCAGCGCGTCTTAATGGAACTTCGACGGAACCGGTGCTGAATAATCTGCGGTTAATTTGGGATGTGGCATCTATCGAAGTCGACACCACGTATACATTGGAATTGTTACTGGTTGTCGGCGCCGGTGTTCAGGAAGGTGAATATGTCAATCGCGCCCATGTATACAGTAACTTGACCGCGGCTAACGTGTCCGGCGAAGCCAGCGCCACGGTACGGGTCGTGCCTGATCCCACGTTTGATTGTTCTGATATTATCGGTAAAGTGTTTGATGACCGGAACCTCAATGGTTATCAGGATGAGGGTGAAACCGGCATTGCCGGTGCGCGGCTTGCGACGGCGCGCGGATTGCTGGTTACCACGGACGAACATGGCCGCTTCCATGTAACCTGCGCCGCCGTGCCTGACGAAGACCGGGGCGGTAACTTTATTCTCAAACTGGATGAAAGATCCCTGCCCAGCGGTTACCGGGTCACGACGGAAAATCCGCACGTGCAACGCCTCACCCGGGGCAAAATGGCGCGCTTTAACTTCGGCGCTACCGTGCATCACGTGGTGACATTGAGCGTAGCCGATGGTGTATTCCATCCCGATTCGGCACAAGTACGTCCGCAATGGACGCCGCGGCTAGGTTTACTCGTTGAAGAATTACGCAAGCAAGCTTCCGTATTACGTATTACTTACCTGGCGGATGTGGAACCGGCGGGTCTGGTGGATGACCGGCTAAAAGCGCTGAAGGAAGCGATCCTGGATAAATGGAAAGATGTCAGCGTTAATGAACTTGTAATTGAAACCGAGGTGTTCTGGCGTCATGGCGGACCGGTGGATAATGGCTCAAGTATCGATACGCTGGACTACGCGTCCGGTGTGCTGAACCGTTCCACCTTTGGCGAAGACACCGAAATGCAACTGCCTTACGGTTACACTTATACGCCCTGGATGGATACCAGCGTTTACAAGAACGATGATGTCCCAACGATTGAAACACAACAGGTTACGGAAAAGAAATATAACACGAAAAAACTGAACAACCTGGTTCCGCCCATTTTGTTCAAATCCGGCACTGCGGATATTTCGGAAGACTACGTCAACAAATTGCGGGAAGTGCTCAATACCATGCGCGGCCGCGTCAACGTGCGCCTGCACTTCGTGGGTCATACCGATAACGTGCCGCTGTTTGGTGAATTGAAACAGCAATACGAAGACAACATGGGCCTTTCCAGGGAGCGGGCCGGCACCACGGCGGAATTCTTCCAGCGCGCGCTGTTATTGCCGCCGGAAGCCATCTCCTATGAAGGATTGGGCGAAACAAAACCGGCCGACAGTAATGATACTGAAGCGGGCAGGGCGCGCAACCGCCGTGTGGAAGTTGAAGTATGGTACGACGAAGTCAGTGAAGAGCAGGTGGAACGGCAGGTTGAACTCGATAAGGACATCAAGCGCATCATGGTTTGCCGCGTGGAAACCATGTGTAAGCTGCGTTACAAGGAAGGCCATTCCCGCCGCGCCAAACTGAAAAATCTGGTGCCGCCGTTTCATTACGATGAAGGCGTGTCGGAAATTCCCGCGCAGTTTATCAATCAACTGAAACAGGCGCTGGCTAACTTGTCCGGCAAGGATAACGTGCAAATGCGCTTTATTGGCTACACCGATAACATACCGTTAACCGGCCGCGACGAACGCATCTACGGCGATCACGAGGGACTTTCAAAAGCCAACGCGCGACGCGTTGCTATTGCGGTGCAGGAAGCTCTGGGACTGCCCAACACCGCCATTGACAGCACCGGTAAAGGTTCAAGTCAGCCGCTGGCGTCCAACAATTCCGAGAAAGGCCGCACCCTGAACCGGCGTGTTGAAGTGGAATTCTGGCACGATGATCCGCTGGAAGATTTGCCGGATGAACCGCAGATCTGTCCGGAAGCGGCTGGCGCCGAAACCGTGGAACGTATTTACAATCCGCCGGAAGGCGACATACCGCCCCTTTATTTTGAAAACGGTCAGCCAGTGGTTCCGGAAGGTTATGTCAAACGCCTGCAACGCGCCATGGACGATATCAAAAACGAGGGTAATGTGCGGCTGCGCTTTATCGGCTACACCAGTAATAAACGCCTCGACCGCCGCACCGCCATGGTTTATGGCGATGACATCGGCCTGTCCACGGCGCGCGCGCGCCGCGCCATGGAACTCATCCAGCAGCAAATGAGCTTGCCGGATAAACAGGTTCAGTTTGAAGGACATGGTTACGTGCAGTCGCATGACGTAGTGAACACCGGCTTTGTCGAGCTGGATCAGTCCAAGGTCGAAGTGCTGGTCGTCTACGATGAACTGGCGGTGCTGGATGAAATGGAAGGCGTTTCAATCAAACGCTTTACCCGTGATGTGGAAACCAAAAATCCGTATGCCTTGAACCTGATGCGCATCTCCGTGGACGGTCAGCCGGTTGACGATCCAAACAAGAACATTCCCGATGTGCAGCGCTGCACCGACGTTGAGCTGGACAGGGCGCAGGTGCGCTTCAAGTTTGACAACCTGCAGGTGAAGCCACGCCTTAACGTTACGGCGTGGCCCAATGTGATCAACCAGGTTGACAACGCGGAGACTGCGTTCGTGGAAAACCGCACGCATTTCAAGCTATACAGCAACTATCCGGCATTTATCACCAGGGCGGAAGTGCGGCTGTTTGGCGCCGGAAAATCCACACGTGATACGCCAGCTTTCATTATCCCGATAAACCAATATGGGGAGGCGGAGTGGGAAGCCGGTCCGGACAGTTACACAACACCACGCACGGAATTGAACTACGTGCTGCGCGTCTATGACAAACAGGGTAATTTTGACGAAACCGCGGAACAGAAGCTATGGGTACTCGACTGGCTGGAGACCGATTACAGCGCCCGCGATTATCAGAAGGAATTACTGGTGGGTTACGGCGAGAACCGACTGGCGCTGAATAACATTCCCTTGCATGGTGGTGCGGTCCGGATTTACGGCCAGGATGTTCCGCAAGGCTTTAAGCTGTGGTTTGCGGGACGTGAACTGCCTGTAGCCGGCAATGGCGAGTTCACCGGCGAGTTTATTCTGCCTTCCGGCCTGCATACCGTGGAAGTGGCCATCACCGATGATGCGGGTAACGGCAGCGTTTATCAACGCGACTTATCTTTGGATAAAACTGACTGGTTCTACGTCGGTATTGCGGACTTGACCGCCAGCCAGGACGAAACCAGTGGACCGGCGCAACTGGTTACCGGCAATGACGATGATTACCGCGGTGAGTTTGGCATCGACGGCCGCCTGGCTTTCTATATTAAAGGCAGGTTTGCCAATGACTCGGTGCTGACCGCCAGTGCCGATACCCGTGAAGGACCGGTGGATGAGTTGTTCTCCAACTTCATGAACAAGTCCCCCGAGGCCTTGTTCCGCCGCATTGATCCGGATTATTACTATCCGACCTTCGGTGACGACAGCACCGTGGAAGAGGACGCGCCGACATCCGGCAAGTTCTACTTGAAATGGCAAAAAGACTGGAACTATGGCTTGTGGGGCAACTTCGATATTGCCTACCTGGATAACAATCTTGCCCACGTGGACCGTGGCCTCTATGGCGCAAACATCAACTATGAAACCACTGCTGCCACAGCCTTTGGCGAGAAGCGCTTTGCCGCCAACCTGTTTGCCGCTGAACCGGGTACCCTGGCGGGGCGGGACGAATTCCGCGGCACCGGCGGGTCACTGTACTATCTGCGGCACCAGGATATCCTCACCGGTTCCGAGCGGGTGCGCATAGAAATCCGTGACGCGGTATCCGGACTGGTGGTTGGCGTGAAAAACCTGACCCATGGCCTGGACTATGATATCGATTATATTCAGGGGCGGATTATGCTCAGTGAACCGCTTTCCGCATCGGCGGCATCCGACACCCTGGTCGACAGCAGAGACTATGGCGGCAATCATGCTTACCTGCTGGTGCGTTACGAATACACACCCGGATTTGAAGAGCTGAACGATGTAACCACCGGCGGCCGGATGCATTACTGGATTAACGATCTTGCGAAACTGGGATTCACGATGGAGGATCAGGACTCAGCCGGCAATGAAACCAGTCTTAGCGCCTATGATTTAACGTTTAGAAAAACCGCCGGCACCTGGCTTAAACTGGAACAGTCCAACAGTCTGGGCCTGGTGTCTTCGACACTGTCCTCCACGGACGGCGGTTACCAGTTTAACGAATTTGCGTTAGCGCCCGGCACTGATGTTGAGGCCAAAGGCCAACGGGTGGATATCAGCATCCGTATGGAAGATATCTTTGATGGCATAAACGGCACGCTAACTTTCTTTAACCAGCAATTGGATGCAGGATATTCCGCGCCCGGACTGATCGCACTGACCGATACCACGCAGACTGGTGTAATGCTGCAAATGCCGGTGTATGAATCCGTGAATGTCAAACTCAAGGCCGATGCGATGGAACAGGAAAACGCGCTTGAGTCGGAAGCCCTCGAAATGAATGTTGATTATCTCATGGGTGAGCACTGGACTTTCGGATTAGGCGTGCGCAATGACAAACGCACCGACAATTCACCTACCGCGCCTCTGACCCAGCAAGAGGGTGAGCGTACTGATGTAGCGTTCAGAACAACGTTCGATTCCCGCGAGCATTGGCTGGCCTATGGTTATATTCAGGATACTGCCAAAGTTGATGGTAATCGTGACGATAACGGCCGCGTGGGTGTAGGCGGCGAATACCGCGCCACAGACCGTTTCAAACTGGATGGTGAATTATCCTCTGGTGATCTGGGTACAGCCGTCAAACTTGGCAGCGGCTACAGGATGACGGACGCCACGGATCTTTATGTCAGCTATGCGCTGGAGAATGAACGCACGGACAACGGTGTTAAAGCGCGCCAGGGCAATATGGCGACCGGATTCAAGAGCCAGTACTCCGATAGCGCCAGCATCTACCTGGAAGAACGCTATACGCATGGCGATGTGCCAACCGGGCTGACCCACGCAATGGGTGTTGACCTTGCCGTGACTGACAACCTGAACTTAGGCGGCCACATTGATATCGGCACACTCAAGGATAACAACACCGGCGCTGAAACCAACCGCACCGCGGCAGGTTTCAAGATTGGCTATAAGTTTGAATCATTCACGTATGCGGGCGCTTTGGAATACCGCGTTGACGAAACGGAACAGCCGGATACCACCTTCGCCGAACGCACGACATGGTTGATGAAAAACAGCATCAAGTACCAGTTGAACCCGGACTGGCGGATTATCGGAAAACTGAATTACTCGCAAAGTGAAAGCTCGCTCGGTGATTTTTACAACGGCAATTTTACCGAAGCGGTGGTGGGTTACGCGTTCCGGCCTGTCAGTAATGATGCGTTGAATGCGCTGTTCAAATACACGTACTTCTATAATATGCCAGGTACGGATCAGATAACATTGAACAATAGCGCCGCGCAATATATCCAGAAGAGCCATGTGGTTTCCGCTGACGTCATGTATGACGTGACACGCGAGTGGACCCTGGGTGGCAAATACGCGCATCGCTTCGGTCAGTTGAGCCTTGACCGTGAAAATCAGCAATTCTTTGCGAGTGATGCGTCGCTATATATCTTAAGAGGCGACTGGCATTTTGCCCATCAATGGGATGCCTTACTGGAAGGCCGCCTGCTTGACATACCGGCCGCGGGTGATTCCCGCAGCGGTATTCTGCTAGCCATCTATAGCCATTTCGACCGGCATATCAAGATGGGCGCCGGCTATAACTTCACGGATTTCTCCGATGACCTGACGGATCTGGATTACGACAGTCACGGCCTGTTTATCAACGTGATTGGCAAGTTTTAGTTAACCATCAATTCAGGTTCAAGGAAATTTACCGGAGTATTTTTTTCCGCGATGACGTCAGGGTGGCGTGACCGCGTTCCCGGTCGAGTCATTTGACGATGGCACTCTGTCCCGCAGTGGATTCTGAAACATTACGTTCCCCCCCTCTTTCAGGATCTCGAATAACATGTTTCATTATTGGCCGGTTAAGGATGCAATGATTGTATATATGTTATCCAGATTGCGCTGTTTATACAGTTTTTTAAATCATCATCTAAATTAATGCTTAAAAACGGATTCGCCATTAAACCCGTGACTGCAAGAGGGCAAGTAAAACTTCTGGCAGGTGAAAAATCATATATTGCTGTTCCAGTGTCTTTTATCCGTAATTTATTTGACACAAATCGGATTTATGTCAAAACCAACCTGTGAAATTCATGCTTTATATTTGTATACTAAAATTTAAAATTAGCTGGAATCTTCGGATTTTAAGAGGAAATACATCATGCCCCGCGAGATTGATCCTATAGTTGGAAACTGGTACGCCCATCTGGATAAAGGCCAACGCTTTACCGTGACTGCGCTCAATGAAGAAGACGCTACCGTCGAGTTGCAGCATTTCGACGGTGATATCGAAGAGCTCAGTTTGAACGATTGGTACGACCTTGATATTGAGCTGAGTGACGAGCCGGAAAACTGGAGTGGCGCTATGGACATTGCCGAGATTGATGACTTCGGTACGGAGGTTACCGATACCTCCCGCGATGACTGGTCCGCGCCTTTAACCGAGTTCCGCGATCCGGAAGCGGAAAAATTAACCGCGACGCCAGAAGAACCTGAAGACGAATGGGCTGAAGGTTTCATAAAGGAAGAGCAAATCGAAACTGAAAAATAATTTGAGTGCAACCGTAATAGCATGTTCTGGTGCATTTAGGGAAAGGAGGGATGTACTGTGTCAAAACTTATGACGCTGCTTGATCACGGGCAATCGGTGTGGCTGGATTATATTGACCGGAATCTGGTTAACAATGGCGGATTGAAGGAGATGGTGGGGCTTGGCGTGCGCGGAGTTACCAGTAATCCCACGATTTTCGAAAAGGCAATCACGAAAAGCCGGGATTATGACGCGGCCATTCGTGATCTGATACAGGCTGACCACGCCATAGACGCCAATGTACTTTACCATTGGCTCACATTGCAGGATATACAGGCGGCGGCTGACCTGTTGCACGACGTTTATGTCAGTTCAGAGGGTGTGGACGGTTATGTCAGCCTGGAAGTTTCACCGCATCTTGCCAATGATACCAACGCAACCATAGAAGCGGCGCGCACGCTATGGCGTCATGTTAAACGTCCGAATCTCATGATCAAGGTGCCTGCTACCAGTAATGCTGTTCCAGCCATTGAAACATTGATAGCCGAGAACATCAACGTGAACGTTACGTTGCTGTTTTCGGTCTCCCAATACGAAGCTATCGCCGGCGCTTATCTGCGCGGCCTGCAAAAAAATCCTGATCCGAAACATGTTGCTTCGGTGGCCTCATTTTTTGTTAGCCGCATTGACAGCAAGGTGGATCCCTTGCTGGACAAAATCGGTTCCCCGGCGGCGCTCGAACTGAAAGGAAAAATCGCGGTGGCCAATGCCGAGCATGCTTATCAGCGATTCAATGAAATCATTCAGGCAGAGGAGTACCGGAAACAGTTTGCGCGGGGTGCTAACAAACAACGTATGCTGTGGGCCAGCACCAGTGTCAAAAATCCCGAGTATCCGGAATTGCTCTATGTCGAGTCTTTGGTTGGGGATGAGACTATAAACACCATGCCTCCTGAAACACTCGAAACATTTATGGCGCGCGGCAATGTGCGGTCAGTACTGGAAGACAGCATGGAGATAAATCTGGCGCGAAGGCGGCTGAAGCAGATATGTGAGCAACTGCTTGAGGAAGGAATAGCGTCTTTTGCGCGGTCCTACGACC
>JAKEGK010000124.1 GCA_022627515.1 Gammaproteobacteria bacterium | reverse complement strand
CTGTCAATCTCCTTTAGCCTGGGGAGTATCGTATCCTTGATAATTTTAGTGTCGGCGCGCCAGGCGTCAGAATGGTGAATTTCCTTAACACCCATGAAACCGTGATGCCAGCCACGGGCGCTGTTTAAAATATCTTCTACAGCGGCGCTGACTTCGAAAGAAAATTTACCGCCTTCATCATACTCATGCAGACGCTGAAGCTTGAATTCCAACTCCTCATACATCGTTTCAATGGCGTTTTCCTGTACCGGCAATGCAGCCTCATTAAATGAGCCCACGCGGTTGGCCAGATACAAACGAAAGTTCGATAGAGTTTGCGACCACAGGTGACGCACTTCAATAAAGATATTGTAAAGCTCTGGATCCGCTATCAATTGGTCCCTGGTCGCAGGGTCATCCAATACCAGCGCAAGGGCGTTATTTAAATTGTTGCGGTTAGGCTGCATGGTATTGTTAGCTAATTCAAGCGACGGATACTGGCGGTTGGGATCGATGCGTACCTGCATCAATTCTTCAACTTCACCGTCGAGTGATTCAAAAGATACGATCAGTTTTTCTACCGAGGGTGCAAGCTGCTGCTCGGTGATCCAGGCGTAGGATAAAAGTGATTTGCTGAGCTTAGCAGCCGTTTGCAGTGAGTCGTGAATCTTTTGCTTCCATTCTCCGCGCGTAGGGTCCAGCAGGAAGGCGTCCAGGGATTTGTAACCGTCGAAGACATTGATACGGATTTCACTGATATCCTCGAGAAGCTTGCTGCGTGTTTCGATATTGGCGGTGGTTTCCCCGGTGATGATACCGACATTTCTATATCCGAAAAACGACACAATTATAACCAGAACTGCTAACAGGCTCGCAAACAGGATATAGCGGTTCTTTAGGCTATTTGACAAGTAAAGTTTCAAGGGTGTATTGGAACCGATCGTTAATTAATGATAAGACTGCCTGAATACTCACGCTACTCTTCTTAATTCTTAATATCCTGCTTCCGAAATTGACTCCGCAAGGTATGGTTATGATGCCCCGGCCATAAACCGGCAACGTAGGTAAACGTACATATTTTCACATAAAATCGCTTTGCGTCAAAAGAAATATTACATGAAACCATGGGCCAATCAGGCGGTTTGGCGGGAAAATTATATTGTGTTGTTTGCCGCGTGTGCGGAATAACAGGATTGAATTGATCCGGTATGTTGACGTTATGCTAGTGCGGTTGGTATCAAATCGTAAAACACACTACGCAACATGCAATATAGATCATTCAAGCTTTTCAATTGACCGTGTAACCACGGCCTTCCAGGCAAGCTGCTATGGCGCGTTGATAATCCCGCTTTTGTTCATTGGAATAGTCTTCATCTTCAAGCGTGGGGTCAATCCTTGATTCCGTTACGGCCCAGCGGTGACACTCGTAACGGTCTTTGGCTTGTTGTTCTTCACTTTGTCCTTCTTTGGGATAAATAAACAGTCGTCCCGAAGTCGCTTCCGTTATTGCGTCATCAGTTCCAGCAGGCTTTTCCACAACAGCATACGCCTGGCGGGGTTCGTCCCAAATATAATAAGTATCATTAACAAAGTAGTAGGTGCTCAAGCCGAGGGAGAACGCAATAAATCCAACCGGTAACGTATGAACCAGTGCGCCGATGGGCGCGCTAACCACGACATAGCCGTTATTAAAGGATTGATAGAACACTCCGCCAAAGAAAAAATAGGGATTTCCGCTCACTATTATTCTGACATGGGTTTTTGGCAACACATGCATATGATAGCCAACGGGGTGATAATGGTAGTGAATGGGTGCTATATATCGCGTGTTATACCAGGGTGTGCGGTAATAGATATGTTGATGCCGGTTATACAAGTTGTAATTCAGCCGATGCCCTGCATTATGTTTCGATTCGTGTTTTACAATAACATGTTCTTCTCTGTGTTCACGATAATGCCTGTGTTCATCATGTTCATTTCGATCATGGCGACTTTGTGATTCGTGATCCTCGCCAGCATGATTGTGCGAGTCAGGCCGGGAGTATTTTTTATCCTTGTATTCCCGCGGATCAGTGGAATGTTGAGGCGGTTTTTTAAGTTCACGCGCTTCGTGCTGTGAGTTGTCATCGTTTTTACGCTGGTTGTTAACGTGTTGTTGCCGGCTGTGCGGTTTTTCCTTCACGAATTGATTCTGGCGGGTATGTCCGGAATCCCGGGAACTGCGGATTGTATCCGGTCTGTTCGAGTCATCTTTTCCCATTTCACTTTTATTGTATTTTATGGTATCGCGCCATTTGTGATTTTCTTGTCCCGCGGATTCTTTTTTGAATTTATGATGACCGGCCTGGTTATTGAATGCCGGATCCGGAGACCGTGGATCTGCTGATACAGCCGGAATAGTGAAGCAACTCAGTAAAATCAGAATAAGAACTGCAGGCTTAGGCATTTGGGCGCCGATTATCATGACTACATTTCCCCGCTAACAATTACCCTGACACGAAGTCTTGCGATCTAAACTAAACCACCTGTCCGGCGTCAATTTTTGCACTTAAAAGTACTTTGCATATAATACGTTCCAGGCAAAAAAATCCGTCGTTTATTGTAAAAATATACCTGAACCCAGCCGGAGTTACTGGAGCGGTGCAGGTCATTGAACCGCCTGTTACTTGCCGGGAAGTAACCAGCGAGCAGTAACAGGCAAAATTTAGCCATCTAATGGCGACGCAATTCACATTGCAGGGAAAGAAACCGCGGTAAATTGGCAATTTTTAGTGGAATGGCGGTTTGCCCCCGCGTTAAAATCTTTCCATCGGAAGAACAAATATCGATGGCTTCCTGTGATGTCGTTCTGTTCAGTCCAGATGTGTTGGGCGCACGGTTTGCCACCAGATCTTTTTTGCAGGGCTGGCATATGACAGAAGAAATCACTCAAAAAAAGGACATCAACAGTAAACCACCCGGCTTGCCGTTCGTTAATAAAGGTTTGTCAACAGGAATATGCCGGGGAGAACCTGTTGCTTTTAATCGGGGATTCAATAGCAGGGAATTATCGTTATGAGTCAATTACTCATCAACAAAGATGGTTTCACAGTTCAGGAATATGAACTGGTAATTGGATCAATTACGATTGGACGTGCAAACGACAACGATATTCAATTAAGTGATCCTACCATAAGCAGTCACCACGCAAAAATCGTCACAACAACTCAAGACAGTTATATCGAAGATCTTGAAAGTACGAATGGCGTTTTCATCAATGGTGAGAGAATTGTTATTCACGCATTGCAAGCGGATGATGTGATTTCCATTGGTAAACATGAAATTCACTTTCTGGCAGACAGGAATTCATCTGTTGCGCAAAAAGGGAATGAAAAAATTGCGCAATCTGAAGCAGCAACAGCGGGCAAAAATATTTCAACAGCGTGGCAGGTGTCAACGGCGACGTACGCCATTTACAACTCAAAAATTGCTGATTCAACCATCTCCCACTCAACCGCAGCCAGCCAAGCGCAGGAATATGCGGTTATTGAACCGGCAGAGCAGGATCTACGGATAGTGGTGGATAATACAGTAGCTTCCGCCAAACCTCACCCTCTGGCTATTGATATCAGCTTTGACATTGCCGCTCGTGCGCCGGTATCAGGCGATTTGCCACCGCCCCGAACGGATATCGCTTCTGAACCTGTGAAAGAAAAACCTTATAATGATATCAGGCATGTTTTAGAATTTTCAGCCAACAACGAGACGGATGCCGGTGGCGGCACGAACCGGACTGTAGATAAAAATGAATCATTCACAGTTGCGGTAACGGCGTTGCCGGCGGGCCACCAAGCGCGGCCGGTTGAAATCAGGCGGAAAACCGTGATTGATGATGATGCCATGGTGGGATCAGTTGTAAAACCCCGGGTACCGCCCAGATTGCCATCCAGGCAGCAACTTATGTCTTCTGAAGAAGTAGTCAAGCACCTGATTGCACTGGCGCGGGCCAAAAATAAAACCTCCGGAAAATCCGGCGGACTTTCATTGTTAGCCGGTATTGTGGCGTGTGGAATCATTGCGGCGGCAATTTACTATCACCTGCAGTAATAAAAAATACGGGATCACTGCAAGTATTGGTGCTGACCTTTACAGCAAAGGTTAAATTGATACGGCAGGTAAGAAAGGGGAAAGTCTGTCAGTTGCCGGCAAACACGACGTCGTCAACTATGGGCAGATCGCTGAAGTCCTGGAAATTGCGGGAATCACTCGCTGCATAACCCAATTTGCCGATGCTTTCCCTGGCGACCGCAAGACCGATTTCCGGAGTTACGCTTTCTTCAAGAATGGCTTGAAAGAAATTTTCCAGGCCCGTAATGGCGTCCGCCAGTAAATCCAGGCTTAAATCGCTGGGTTCCCTGTTTTTCTCTATTAGCTCATGTCTAATGTAGTCATTGATCGCCTTAGCCAGGCTGGCTTCCTCGTCAAACTGCAGCACGTATAAAGCCCCGGTTATATTGGCGAGCAGCTGCGGGATGCACTCGAGCTGTTCCCGCTTGGAACGATCCAAGGAAAATTCGTGAATTTTATTCTTGATGACCTGCATGTCGATCAATGTTTCACGGGCGACGAGTTTCAGCAGGTTTTCATATTCCGCCGGCGGCAGGAAGCTGTCGATGCCGTCCTTGTCCAGTGATGAACCTAGATCAGACAATGAGGATTCGACATGCAACAAGGCGGCGGCGACCCCCATCAGATCCTCTTCGCTTAATGTGACGCCCTCCCGGATTTTGGGTTCCAGAAATTGCTTTTGTTCACTGATCATGTCTTTAGGTTTATTCATGCCTAGCATGCCCAGCGCATCGGCGATGGCGGAAAATCTCGCCAGTATTCTCTCCAGTCCTTCAGTCGAGCCGGCATTGGCATGCATGGCGATATCCAGCGCGTCCTTGATCGAGGTTAACTCTTCTTTTACCTGAATTGAAATGCTGCCCATCAAATTGACGTTAAAGCCGTACAGATTTTCCCTGGCTTTTGTGACCGCGTCGTCATCGGGATAGTCGAGACCGAAAGTTTTTTTCAACTGCACTACGTGGTTGTTATAGGTCTGGGATTGCGCGATATAATACAAAAGGTTCTTGATAATTTTATCCGGCGGATCTTCCGTTAATATCTGTTCGCCGGATTCAATTACACGCTGAATCTGCCGGTCAACGCGGCCTAAAATAATTTTGATCGCAACGCTGGGTTTCAGTCCCTGTTCGTAAAGCGCTTCCACAACGCCCAGGGCAATCCACCAGAATTGTTTTGCTTTTTCCGTGGTGCTGGCGATTTTCAGATTATCCAGCACCAGGATCAGGTTCTCCAGACTTTCGGGTATACTTTCTTCCTTGATAAAACCTAACAAACCGGCAAGGTAGCCTGGACGCAGTTTTTTGGCAACCTTGGGCAAATCACCCTGAATAATACATTCGCCTTCTACTTCCAATGGAACCGCAACTGACAGGTCCGGAGAAAAGAATTCACCTTCAGTAAGCAGTTCCTTGTCCTGGCAGGCTCTTAAATCATTTAACAGTGGCAGCAATATAAGTGGAATGTCCGGTTGACCGTGATAAAGACTTTCCAGATAACCGGGAAGTTGCAGCATGCCCGAGGCGAGAACTTCGGCTGCATCGGTTTTTTGTTTGACCCGTTTTTCAACCACCGCGCGGGCGAGATGTTCCATCTCGAGGGCGAGTATGGCGGCGCCCTCAATGCCCACCATTTCCACAGCGCCTTTGACCCGGTGCAGTGGTTCAATACATGCCTCAATTGGGGCCGTATTATCAACATTTTGCAGAAATTCGTCTGGCGCGTGATGAACACTTTTCAGTGTTTCATCGACACCTTCCTTGATCCACGCCAGCGTTTTTCTATCAACGATATTGGTTGAACTCAATGACTCAATCCTTAACTAATTGCTGATCCAGCGGTTTTTTTGGTTTTCCGGCTGAAAGATAGAATATCTCCCATGTATTAACGACCAAATGAAAGTTTTATTGACCTGGCCGTCTAGCGAGCGGTGAGTAATATAAATTATCAGGTTAATATCAATATGTTAAGTAACTTTTTTAACGTTATATCTGATTGAGATAAAACGCGGGTAAATAATTTATTATTACTTATTGCTAGCCGTTGGATACCAGGAAGTAGCATGTCGAATCAGCTACTTTTCCGTGATATTCATTCGCCCCGTACTGGATAAAAACCTGGATCTGCGCCTAAAACGATCGGCCCGGTAATTACCACGTTGGCGGTTTTAGTTTGAACAGTGTTCTCAAGCAAACACATCCCTGGTATTACGTTAGTATCGCTGATAACGAAATCGCATGCAAAAGACTTGTCAATCCGGAAATGGTTACTGATGTAATTGTGGAATATATCCGGGCAACGAATGTGCAAAGTTTTTATGAGACGATATACAAAGATATGATGAGTGCGGTGAAAAGGCTCAGCAGCGTTACCATCTGGCTCGTGCCGTTTATTTTGAAGTATTCGATTAAGCATGCCGGGGCGCGCAAAAACTCAGTAGAATAGTTGGTCATTAACCGCGTTTACTTACGAAATAAGTTGCTCAAGCTTCGATTCCGATTAAAACCTCCACGTAAAATTTCAATAACAAACTTATCGTTCTATTAACTCTCAACGTGCGCTGGTTCAGACCCAATTGTTTTTGACAAAAAATTATCCAACCCAGTGTATTTTGTCAGCAAACAGGCTTAAGAAAAAAGATAGTTTGCGTGTAAATATTATCCTACAAACCGTGCTAGTATGGCGGACATTCAAAATATCAGGTCCGGGAGCACGATACCGGACATGAATCAGTGTGCGGCAAATCAACGATTGCCATGCGCTTCGCTAATAAAGCAACAGCGCATTCATCCCAAGAAAAAATTAACGGAAATATTTATAAACCTTGCATTTATAAAACCAAAAGCCCCAGACGTTTGTAAGCGCGATTAAGAGGAGAATATAACTTGCGAAGACTGATTGCTGCAGCTTGCGGTGTTTGTTGTTGGATAAGTACGGCAGCCGCGGATAGTACAATCCAGTTCAAAATAGATGGTATTGAGCTAGGCAATATTCCGCATATTGAAATAAAACCCGGCTACTATGGCGAAATTGCCATGGATGCGGCGATGCTTGATTTGGGCCAAGGCCCGGTGCCCGTCTATTTGTACCAATTGCCGGAATATAAAACCTCAAAGCAATTGCTGCTGACAACTGTCGTTGAAAAAAAACGGGTCTTCAGTCCCATTGTAGTCCTGCTGACAGACCGCTACGAACCGGCCGCAGTGGTGAGTGGTGATATATCATTGCATCGCGTCAACCAGGCGGAAGTATCCTCAACAATACCGATTACGATACTGCCCAATCACAGGTATATGTTGATTACCACCAATCCAAAAATTCTCGGCAAGCAACTCAGCTACAAGCGTATGAACACCGGCATCGTAAAGATGTTTGACGGCAACAATACGCAATACGTGCCAGTTACGACTGGTATGCGCGAGGAAAATGTAGTTATAGCCGATTCGGGCCGGCTGGTATTGTCTGCTCCTCATCAGGACTACTGAACACGCCTGAAATTCCCGGGCTTTCACGACTAGCCGCTAGGTGCTCGAACGGCGTAAGTGAGGCTGAAGGTCACGTAGACCATCCACCGTTTCGGTCCCGCCGCTGATTTGCAGGATTTTCAGGCGTTGTTCCGCTTTCCTGCCAAGTCAAAAATACTTATTCCGTAATCGCCTGTTTAATTTAGCTAATTTTACGAAAACCGTTCTAATCGCTAGGGGACGATCCGCGGTTTTTTTCCGTGTACACGCTCTGATTATTTAATACGCGGACGATAAGTAAGGAAGCACTAATTTTTAAGCGGGCAATTACTGCAAGTCATTCATACATTGGATGGAATGAGTGAAAGAAAAACCCTATATTGAACCCACCATTCGCACTATCGCCGGTGCACTCCTGATTCTCTGTGCCGCCGTGGCTCTGGCATGGCCGGACCAGAAAATATTTTGGTGGTCGTTTTTGATTTTTATTGCAGTAAATCTGTTTCAGTCAGGTTTGACGCGATTCTGTTTGATGGAAAAAATTCTCAAGCGTGCCGGTTTCCGCAGTGAGATGGATGAAATCCGCGACCTGGCGTTGCATGATGGATTAACTGATTTACCCAACCGCCTGTTGCTGGAAGACCGCGTGGAGCTCGCCATTTCGCTGGCGCAGCGCAATGGCAGGAAAGTCGCGATGTTGTTTATCGATCTGGATAATTTCAAGCAAATAAATGATATCCAGGGACACAAAGCCGGTGACTTGTTATTGATTGAAGTCGCCCGCGCACTGCAGGACAAAATGCGGACCTATGACACTCTGGCGCGATGGGGTGGTGATGAATTCGTCGTAGTGCTGCCGGACCTGTAGCATACCGAAGTTGCGCGCAACGTCGCCGAAAAGCTGATGCAGGGAGTCAAGGAGCGGCTCGAGTCCAGACAGAATCTGCATACGACCTTGAGTATCGGTATTGCTATTTATCCTGATGACGCGGACACAACCGAAAGCCTGTTCATGCAGGCGGACAAAGCGCTATTTCATTCCAAGGCGCAGGGCCGCAATAACTTTCAGGTCTTCAGTGAAATGCAGGAAAGCGGCCGTGGTTTTGTCGATACTAACCTGACGGCGCAGTTTTACAACTGCATTAAAAAATCAGTTGCTACAGGTGCATTTTCAGCCCATCGTGGATGCGACCACGCATCAAACAGTCTGTCTGGAAGCATTGGCGCGCTGGCATGATAAGGAAAATGGCTGGATCAGCCCCGCCATGTTTATACCGCTGGCGGAGAACCTGGGCCTGATTGAGGAAATGGGCGGCCAGATCCTGCTCGAAGCAGTGTCGCATTATTCGGCGTGTCCCTGGCAGGATCAGATACAGCTGGCGGTTAACATATCGCACCGGCAATTATTTTCCCGGACCTTTATTCCGTCACTGGTGGATTTGATAGATGAACTGGAAATCAATCCCCATCGCATCAAATTCGAGATTACCGAATCCAGCGCATTGGATACTGAAAAAGCCCAGCAGACGTTGAAGCAACTATCTTATCTCGGATTTACCATCTCGGTTGACGATTTTGGCACCGGATTTTCCTCACTCTCACGATTGCACGAAATGCCGGTGAAGGAATTGAAGATCGATATATCCTTCGTGTGGCGGCTCAATACCCATAAAGGACGGGTAATGTTAAACACGATAGTTAACATGGGCAAGGCCATGCATCTGAAGCTCGTGGCGGAAGGCGTTGAAGACAAGGAAACAGCCGATACACTGCGCGACATGGGAGTGCACTATTTGCAGGGATTCTATTTTTGTCCTCCCAAACCCGACGAGGATATCCGCGCGTATCTCCTGCAACATCAGGCAAACAGCGATAATCTCGTCTCTATCACTTCGAAAATAAAAGGATTCAATTGAGCGAAAGCCGGGTGATTTTTACTGCCGCTAAATTTTCCGCTTCATATTTTTTCTCATCTTTCAACTCCGGTTTCACTGATCTTGCCGCCACCATACCGGTGTCCGCCAGATAATCCTGCATAGTATATGGCGGTTCATACAATATGACGCTGTAAATCATTTTCCGGACTTTTGTGTGTTTACAGCGAATACCTGATATTGTCTAATACAGGACCAGGCGCGTGAGCATACAACGCGCCGAATTTCCCGATGACTTTTCGCAATGGAACAGTGAATCAGCAATGAGTCCGCATAACCGATGGTTTGGCATGTCGCGAATAATATACGCTGCTTTCTATAGCGCTCTTTTGGGTTATGCCGGTGCGGGAAGCGCCGCAAATCCCGTCCATCATGAAATGATACTTTCACTTGATCCGGCGCAATCCGAACTCGAAGTGACTACACGGATCACCATGCCTGAACCTTCAAAGGCGGGCCAGGAAATCCGGTTCCTGCTGCATGCTGATTTACAGGTGCAATCTTCTCAAGTCAGCATTCAGAAACAGAAAGATGCTGATCCTCAATTGCAAAAACTGCGGGAAACGTCCGGCGTACCGTTAAACCTGTACCGTGTAATCCTGACGGATAAAATGACGGCCCTGCAATTAAAGTACAAGGGAAAAATCCATCATGCCCTGGATGATAGTGAAGAAACACCGGGATTGATTTCCCCGGACGGTGTCTTTCTGGCGCGTTCCACAGCCTGGTATCCCGTCTTTAGTGACAATGAACTGGTCACTTTTGATTTGCAGATTCGCCTGCCGGCAGGCTGGGGCGCGGTATCGCAAGGTGAGTTACGCAAGGATAAGCCTGAAGGACAACACCGTTTGCTGCAATGGGTGGAGGATTATCCGCAGGATGACATTTATGTAGTGGCGTCGCGTTATCATGAATATCGGCAAGCGATTGGCGGTATTTCGGCGATGGTATGGTTGCGCAGCAAGGACGATGCGCTGGCGGAAAAATATATCAAGGCGACGGGGCAATATATAGATTTATACAACAATCTCATCGGCCCGTATCCGTATAAAAAGTTCGCCCTGGTGGAAAACTTCTGGGAAACGGGATTCGGCATGCCATCCTTTACCTTGCTGGGGTCGCGCGTCATCCGTTTCCCGTTCATTATTTTTTCATCCTATCCCCATGAGATTTTGCATAACTACTGGGGTAACGGGGTATTCGTGGATTATGAAAGCGGCAACTGGTCGGAAGGATTGACGGCCTATCTGGCGGATCATTTATTCCAGGAACAGCGTGGCGAAGGCGCCGGGCACCGGCGCAGCGTATTGCAGAAATATACCGATTTCGTCAATGAAAGCCGTGATTTTCCGCTCACGGAATTCAGGTCACGGCACAGCCCGGCAACCGAGGCTGTCGGATATGGAAAAACACTGATGCTGTTTCATATGTTACGGCGGCAATTGGGTGATGAAAAATTTAAAACAGCATTACAGGCATTTTATCAAAAACATCGTTTTGGTTTTGCCTCGTTTACTGATGTGGAGCGGGTATTCTCCGGCATTGCTGGCCGTGATTTGAAAGCTTTTTTCAGGCAATGGGTGCAGCTGGCGGGCGCGCCATTTTTATCAATTAGCGCAGTCAGCGTGAAAGAAAAAGACGCAGTGTATGAAGTGAGTTTTACCTTGCAGCAACAGCAACAGGGGGCTGCTTACCAGCTGGAGGTACCGGTTGTAGTTTACTTCAGGGATGGAGGGCACTATCAGACAACCGTTGCGGTTGACAGCAAGCAACATTCAGTATCCATCAAGGTTATCCGCAAGCCCGTTATTATTGATGTCGATCCGGAGTTTGATGTGTTTCGCCGCCTTGATAGCCGGGAAATTCCGCCGGCAATCTCCCAGGGATTTGGTGACGATAAACCGTTATTGGTGCTGCCGGCAGGGGAAGAGACGCAACGATTAAATGCATACCGGGAACTGGCGGAGCAATGGAAAAAACAGCAGATGCCGGAGCTGGAAATCGTAAATGAAAGCGAAGTAGTTGAGTTGCCGGGCGATCGCTCGGTCTGGATCATGGGGCGGCGCAACCGCTTCAGGCAAGCGGTGATTTCCGGTTTACAAAACCACGGGGTGGAAGTCACGAATGAAGGCGTCACGTTAAATCAACAGCAGTATTACAAAAATAAACATGCATTATTGCTTTCCGTGCGGAATCCGCAAAACCCTCTCAAGACCCTGCTATGGGTGGTCAGCGAAAACGCCAAAGCGATACCGGGGCTGGCGCGCAAGCTGCCGCATTACGGTAAATACAGTTACCTCGTCTTTGAAGGCGACGCACCCGACAATATTGTCAAAGGCCAATGGGACGTAACTGATTCACCCATGCGCGCCGTATTGGATAAGGAAGGCGCTAAAACCGTTATCAGAGCCGCGCCGCGGCCGGCGCTTGTGCCGGCATCGCATTAAGGAATTCATGATAATTTATCTGCACGGATTCAGCAGCGGCGCCGCTTCCCAAAAGGCGGTGAGGCTGAAACGCATGCTTGCGCCGGTACCCATGATAGTGCCGGAGTATCCGTCGCATCATCCCCGCGAATCCATTGCTTTGCTTACGCAAACCATTACCCGGCAGGCGGCAGATAAAAGCGATGGTAAAATCATGTTGATTGGAAGTTCATTGGGAGGTTATTACGCTCAATATCTCGCGGCCGCATTGCCTGCGATTGATGGAATTGTGCTGATAAATCCTGCTTTAAATCCACGGCTGACATTGCGGCAGTATATTGGCGGACAAACCAATATGGTAACAGGGAAACCGTTTGAAGTCCGCCAACAGGATATTGAAGAACTGGCGCAATTTGATGTGCCAGCCGGCGCGATTAAAGCCCCCAGTCTTGTACTGCTTGATGAAGGGGATGAGGTGATTGATTATCAGTTTGCCGCAAAACGTTACAACAGCCTGGGACGCGTTATTGTCTACCCCGGTGGCAGTCACTGGTTTGATCATCTGCAGGACGCGGTACCGGAAATCCTGTCTTTTTATCAATCGCTTGATAAAAAGCAGGACACAACAAACGGTTCTTTACGGTAGTAATTAATATAAATTGCACTATTATTAGTAATTATCACAAACAATTTTGATCGGTCCCCATGACGCTGCAACAAGGCATGGATATGGAGCGCCGCGTTGATCTCGCCCGCACGCTCATGTCGGTACTTAGAAACTGGGGTCTGACCTCGGAGCAGCAGATTAATTTGCTGGGTTTGCCGGAAGAAACCCGGTTCCGCATGCTGAACAAGTTCACTTCCGGGGCGCCGTATCCTGATGACTATGATTCGCTGATGCGCGCTAATTATCTATTATCCATTCAGAATGCTGTTGACAGTCTCTTTCCGCATAACGCGGCGGCCGCCAATTACTGGATGACAACACCCTCCCATTATTTCGCCAATCATACGCCGCTGGAAATCATGCTGAATGAAGGGCTGGAAGGCATGCTGCGTGTGTTAAATTACTTAAATGGTGTGGAAGACTGGGGTTGAACAAGAGAGGAAAATTCCGCGTTCCGCAAGCAGGGATAAACGGGATTGTGGCGAGTCTTCGTCACAATCCCGTTTAGTCACTGACAATGCGCTATCTGGTTCAGTTGAGTTGCACCATCAGGATTTTCAGATTATTTGCCTGAGTTGTGCTTATCTGATGATAGATCGTTACCGGCAGCTTGTTGACATACGCGTCACGCAAAGTGTCAGCCATTACTTTGTTGGAAGCCGGCGAATTGCCTTTTAGTTCCAGTGTGTAAACCATTTTCGGATTCGAATCCAGGGTAACAAAGAGTTCGGCATCTGCCAGCTCTTTGCCTTCGCCAAGTTTCATGCCTTCGACCTGGACTCGGTAAAGATTTACTTTGCCTTTCACTTCGACAGAATGAGGATCGGGCGCCTGAATGGTTTTGGGGGCGTCAGCGAGAGCCGCGGAACCACTTAATAAAAAAAACAACGCAGCGATACTACCTGTAATCCGGTTTTTAGTATTCATGGGAATATCCCTCCTGATTTATAACTAAGTGTACTTGCTGTTTTGTTTGTGCTGCTTGTTACAGAAGATTTGTTAATAAAATTATTCTAGTCCAATATGCCGATATTGTTCTTAAAGGACGCTTAAAAGGATATATATGCAGTGGATTGAAATTATTGATAAATGACAAACAAGCTTGTTATTCAATTAATGTTAAAGCTAACTAGTCCAGTTTGATTGATCTGTATCAAAAAAATAAATGATACAAACAGCGTTCAAGCGGGAACGCATTGGAAAATTAACGGCGCTTGCCCTGGCCCACTGGACTGCCGGGCTTGCGTTGCCGTTTGTGTTTGACAGGCCTGGATGTTTGTCTGGATGACTTCTTTTTTTCAGAAGTGGCTTGCGGCATGCCGGAGCGCACATGCTGAGTGGTAAATTTTGCGGTGCTTTTGGTTTTAACTGCTTTAGTTTTGAATTTTTCCCCGCTGCCTTCCGGTTGCCAGCGCGGCGCCAGATGTTTTTTGCCGTTGCCGATCAAATCTTCCCGTCCCATGCGTTTCAAGGCCTCGCGTAATAACGGCCAGTTTTCCGGATCATGATAGCGCAGAAACGCCTTGTGTAAACGGCGCACCTTAAGTCCCCTGGGGATGGTTACTTCTTCACTATCGCGGGTCACTTTACGCAACGGATTTTTCCCCGTGTGGTACATGGCGGTGGCGGTTGCCATGGGTGACGGTAAAAACGCCTGCACCTGGTCGGCCCGGAAACCATTTTGTTTTAACCACAAAGCCAGTTCCAGCATGTCTTCGTCCGTTGTGCCGGGGTGAGCGGCAATGAAATAGGGAATTAAATACTGCTCCTTGCCGGCTTCCTGTGAGTACTTGTCAAATAATTGCTTGAACTTGTCATAAGCGCCGATACCGGGTTTCATCATTTTGCTGAGCACGTTAGGTTGAATGTGTTCAGGGGCGATTTTCAGATAACCGCCGACATGATGCGTGACCAGTTCCTTGACATATTGCGGCGACTGGATGGCGAGGTCATAACGCAGGCCGGAAGCAATCAGCACTTTTTTAATGCCCGGCAGAGTTCGCGCGCGTTGATAGAGTTTGATCAAGGGTTGGTGATTGGTATTGAGATTCGGGCAGATATCCGGATAGACACACGATAACTTCCGGCAGGCGCTTTCAATTTCTCGGCTCTTGCAGGCGAGACGGTACATGTTCGCGGTGGGTCCGCCCAGATCGGAAATGATGCCGGTAAAACCGGGAACCGTGTCACGAATGGTTTCGATTTCGTGAATGATCGATTCCTCGGACCGGTTTTGAATGATGCGCCCTTCATGTTCGGTTATGGAGCAAAAAGTACAGCCGCCGAAACAGCCGCGCATAATCGTGATCGAAAAGCGGATCATCTCGTACGCGGGGATGCGCGCATTATGATAAGCAGGGTGAGGTTGCCGGGTATAAGGCAATTCGTAAACGCCATCCATCTCTTTGGTCGTCAACGGAATAGGTGGCGGATTGATCCAGACATCGCGGCCACCATGTTGCTGGACCAGGGCGCGCGCGTTGCCGGGATTGGATTCCATATGCAGGATGCGCGATGCGTGAGCGTACAGCACATCGTCACGTTTCACTTGTTCGAAAGCTGGCAGACGAATGACCGTACGTGAACGGTCCAGTTTGCGTTTTCTGGCAAAAGGCACGACGGTTTGATCCGCGGCGCCGGATGCCTGCGCTTGCATTGTTGCGCCCGGTGCTTGCATGGCGTAGGGATCGGGATGCTGATGCACCGGGCCGGGCGCGTCAACCTCCGTGGAGTCGATGACGTCCCAGCCTTCAGGGATCACGTCACGCATGAACGCCGTGCCGCGCAGATCCGTGATGCTGCTGATGGGTTCTCCCGCCGCGAGCCGGTGAGCAATTTCAACAATCTGCCGTTCCGCGTTGCCGTAAACCAGGAGATCGGCTTTGCTGTCGGGCAGGATGGAACGGCGGACTTTATCGGACCAGTAATCGTAATGGGCGATGCGGCGCAGACTGGCTTCGATGCCGCCGATAATGACCGGTACATCCTTGTAGGCTTCCCGCGCGCGTTGCGCGTAAACCAGCACCGAGCGGTCCGGGCGTCTGCCGGCAACGCCGCCTGCCGTGTAAGCGTCATCGCTGCGGATTTTCCGGTCGGCGGTGTAGCGGTTTACCATGGAATCCATGTTGCCGGCGGTGATGCCAAAAAACAGGTTGGGTTTACCCAGTTGTTTAAACGGTTCCGCGCTGTGCCAATCTGGCTGCGAGATAATGCCAACGCGAAAACCCTGCGACTCCAGCAGCCGGCCGATTAAGGCCATGCCAAAACTGGGATGATCAATATACGCATCGCCGGTAACGATGATGATGTCGCAACTATCCCAGCCCAGTTGGTCCATTTCCTGGCGGGACATGGGCAACACAGGCGCGGCGCCAAACCGTTTTGCCCAATAGGGGCGATATGAAAACAAAGCTTGCATGGAGTGTTGAACCTATTCGCTATCGCAGTGCCAAATCCTGATAATTTGTAGGAAATAAAGTTTGTCCGGAGGTATTGATTGAATGGCAGCAATTATCTCTGAAACATTAACAAATTGCGACCGAATCCACCGTTTCGTGGCTGCTATTGCCTGGAATATGTAGCCGGGAATAAATGGCAGATGATGATCCGGTAAACCCTTCATGCCGTGCATTGCCGTGTATTAAAGTACACAGCGGCGAAATTCCACACTGACTAATTTATATCAGTTAAAACAAAAGTGAAAAACCGAACCTGCATCTGATAAACCTATGCCACATGTGACTTATAAACGCCGGTTAAGTTCTTTACTACTGATCGCGCTGCTGCCAGTGCTGTTTTCTTCCGCATTTGCCCAATCGGGCGCTGCGCCTGCCGGGACGGCGAATATGTTTGCCGAAATACTGCAATACGCTAGGCTGGCTGATGTTGCCTATTCCAGCCGCGCAACGGTCGATACTGCCGTCAGGAAGCAGGGATATACCTTAAATCATTACGCTAACCTGCCCAACCTCGAGGTTTCCTATTACCTCGCCACCGACGATATCAACCGGACGCAAGTGATCGCGGTGCGCGGGACATCCAATGTCGAAAATGCACTGGTGGATATAGCCATACAATTAATTACCGATAATGATTTTCACATTCCCCTGCATAATGGTTTTGCGGTATCAGCCAAAGGCATCTACAACGATATCAAATCCAAATTGAACAGAGACTATAAAATCAAAACCACCGGACACAGTCTGGGCGGAGGAGTGGCGGTGGTGCTGGCCTTGTATTTGAAAAACGACGGCTATCAACTGGAGCGCGTCGTCACATTCGGGCAGCCTAAAGTCACCAATATTTCCGGCTCAAAAAAGCTGGATGAGCTGGATATTTGGCGCGTGGTTACATCGAGAGATCTGGTGCCACTGGTGCCGCCTTTACACATGGCCGACCTTAACAACCTCAATATCTACTGGCATACCGGGCGCGAAATAATTTTACTGGAAGGCAGGCAGTATTCCATAACCGGCGGTATTGACAGCATGTTGCGGGCAACCAGGTTTCTCGCGCAGCCGTTGAATGAGGAAATCCTGCAACAGCATAAAATGCTCCATTATCTCGCTTTGATCGAGGCCAAGACCGCCGATGCGCAATATGTGCCGTATAAAAATGATTTGAGTATTTTTCTTCCGGGCTGGTAAAGCCCAAAATCCATAATCAAGTTCGAGTGAGGCAGGCGGCCGTTTCGATATGGACGGTGTGAGGAAAAAAATCAAACGCGGCGACTTTTTGTAACTTCCAGTTTCGTTCCATCAACCGGGCGATATCCCGGACCCAGGTATCGGTTTTGCAGCCGACGGCAATAATTTCCGTTACCTTAAAAAAATCCAGCCGCTCAAGAATGCCGTCAAATTCGTCACCCAAACCACCGCGTGGCGGATCGATAATCGCCGTGCTTTTTCCGGATGGTTCTGGCAGGCGCTTGAATTTGATATCGGTAATGCGTTGTTTCAGCCAGGGCAGCACGTCGGCGCGGTGAAATTCCAGTGAGGGTGGTGAATCTTGCGGTGCGGTTTCAGGCGCGGATAAATCGACGCAATGCACTTTAAAACCCTGTGCCGCAAACTCGCGGGACAGGTTGGCCGATCCGCCATACAAATCATAAATTGTCTGCTGCGATGTCAGTTGCCGCTGAATCCACTGTTTGAGTTTCAGGTTTTGTTCATCGTTAACCTGCCGGAATCCTCCGGCGGCGTGTTGCTCGTTCCAGTAGGTGTGCAACTCTCCATCCGCTGCGACCTCAATCTCCACTTTATAAGGCTTCGCCAATTGTTTACCCTGGCGTTTTACGTCATCCAATGCGCCGTTAATTTGCGTATGGGCAATGTCGCACCGGCCGATGGCGACAATGTCATGACTGCGGGGAGCGTAATAGCCAAGACTATCTTTGTGTCCGTGCAGCTGGATACGGTTGCGGTAATTCCATATTTGATCAGCGGGGTATTCTTCAACCGCTGCGCGGATTTTTATTTGGGATGCTTTTAGAGATTGCCGCACGCCCGACATCTTGATTTGCCACTGCGTGGTGTAAGGTATGTGCTGCCATTGGCACCCGCCGCAGCGGCCGAAGACCGGGCAACGCGGCTGCAGGCGGTTAGGCGCGGGTTCAAGAATTTCGATCAATTCTGCGTTCGCAAAGGTTTTTTTAAGTTCAGTAATCCGGGCGCTCACCACATCGCCGGTCATGGTGTAAGGCACGAAAATCGTCCGGCCGCCCGCCGTTTTCGCCACACCCGAACCGCCGCGCGCCACATCGCTGATCGCCAATTGCAATGTTTCTCCAACTTTCATACGCAGATAATACTGGATTCCGGGGCGTGCGGGAATGTATCTTAGGTTGCACACAAAAAACAACTAAACCGGAGCGATCTCATAAAGTGTTAACTGTCATCATTCAAATGGCCGGCCTGATTGTATGCGGCATCGTGTGGCGCATGGTGAAACCCGCCGGGCTGGATCACGCGCAGACCCGCAAGGTGCTCACGACGCTGGTTTACTATCTTTTGTTACCGGCGCTGGTGCTATCGGTATTGTGGAAAGCGGAGCTGGGCGCCAATTCGTTTTTCATAGCGATAGCCGCCGCTATTGGCGTGCTCGCAGGATTGTTACTGTCATACATAAGTTGCCGGTTTTGCAAAAGCCAGGCGGCGGTGAGTGGAGCCATCATACTGGCCGTAGCGTTTCCCAATTCAACCTACCTTGGCTTGCCGGTGCTGGAAGCAACCTTTGGCAGCTGGGCGCGCGGTGTCGCTATTCAGTATGATTTATTTGCCTGCACGCCTTTATTATTCACTGCGGGCATTTTGCTTGCGGCGCATTTTGGCTCCACACACCAGCGTCTCAATATATTCCGGGAATTACTTCAAATTCCTCCGCTATGGGCAGCAGGAGCGGCACTGGTTTTAAACATCTTCAATGTGCCCATGCCGGAGGTGGTGGGCGGACTGCTAACTTTATTGGAGCGGGGCGTGGTGCCATTGATGCTGTTTTCTCTAGGCTTGAGCCTGAGCTGGCGCCGGGACAGCTTAAGTTATCTGCGGCCTTTGCTGCCGGTTGTTGCGTTAAGACTGTTTATTATACCCGCCATCGTATTGGCAGCGGTGAATTTACTGGGCGTAGGGGGTGAATTGCGCGCGGCGATTGTAATCGAGACCGCCATGCCCAGCATGGTCATTGGTATCGTCATCTGCGACCGCTTTAATCTGGATGTGGGTATTTACGCCACGGCGGTAACGGTAACTACGGTGGTAAGTATGCTCACCTTGCCATTGTGGTATCAATGGTTGATGTAATCCGATCATTGTATTTGCATGTGATAAATTCTCCGGTAATAATTTGCTTGCCATATTCAAAGCGAAAACGCAGCTGACCAAACCCGGTAGCGCAGCATTATTTATGCAACAAGGTGTAATAAGGTGTAATAAGGTGTAATAAGGTGTAATAAGGTG
>JAKEGK010000123.1 GCA_022627515.1 Gammaproteobacteria bacterium | reverse complement strand
GTTGATCACGCTGGATTTGGGTGGCAACGGTATCCGCGCGTTGTCCTGGATTCCGGCGCTCGGCGGTCATCTCGTGGTCAGCGGCCCGGCCGCGCGAGCGAAGGTACAATTTCAGCTGTGGTTTTGGAGTGGCAAATCGAGCGATACGCCGCAGCGTGTTAAGGTGGCAGGTTTGCAAGGTTTTAAACATGCCGAAGGTGTGTGCCCAGCCGTGATCGATGGCCAGCCGCGCATTGTGATCGTAAGTGATGATGGCGATCGTAAAGCCAAACAATATGCGCACTTTTTGGTGTTGCGGCCGGAGCAACTTGAGATCGGGAATTAGGAATATGCAACGCGAGTGCGGTTACCTGCTGGCGCGCCTGCTACGGTGCATGGCAGGAGTCGCACACGCAGAGCCACCATGCCCCGGCCCCGGGGTTCGGTTGCAGGTGTTGGGTTCAGGCGGGCCGAGGTGATGGACCAGCGGGGATCCAGCGCTAATCTGGTGTGGCGCGATGGCTTGCGTGTGTGCTTGTCGATATGGGACCTGGGAGCATACTGCGCTTTGAGCAGAGCGGCGCACGGGTGGAGGATCTGCAGATGATTCTGCTGTGACATCCGCATGTGGTTCACGCAGCGGATCTCGCTGATTAAGGCGTCGTTCTTCAGTGAGCGCAGTGCTGATCTGCTGCTTGATGCAGTATCCGGTTTTGAGGATATTTGTATGGCGGACGGATTAAGTAAGTGCCATTCGGCTCTGAACCCTTTTATGTATGATGTTCGGTACACAAAATGAATGGCAATCGCGATGGCAGTAACGACTGCCTATTTTGGGGGCGGGAACTGGTGTTGCGGGCTAGTGCATATGATTTGTTAACGCGAAATAAAACGTCGCTCCACGGCCTACTTTGGCATTGGCCCAGATTTTTCCGCCATACCGGTCTATAACCCGCTGCACAGTCGCAAGGCCGATACCTGTTCCGGGAAACTCGTCGTCGGTATGCAGGCGTTGAAATGGCCTGAACAATTTGTTGATATAGCGTGTATCAAAACCCTCGCCATTATCTTTTATGTAATAAACGACCTGTCCGTTTTGTTCCCGCGCCGCGAAGCGGATTTTGGCGTGCGGTTTTTTGCTCGAGTATTTCCACGCGTTTGCCACCAGATTACTCACCGCGATATCCAGCAGTGACTGGTCACCCGTTGCCTTAATGTCTGGCTGAACTTCCACTTCTATTTCACGATTTGGATCCGTTTGTCTCAATTTCTCCAAATTGTTCGCAACCATCCTGGATAGATCAACATATTCCGGTTTATACACGGCTCGCGACACATCGGACAACAGTAAAAGATCATCTATCAAAACTCCCATTTTTTGCGCCGCAGCGCGCACGCGCTGCAAATATTCACGCTCAATATCATCAAGTTTTTGCCACGCATCTTCCAGGATCAATTTGCTGAAACCATCGATGCTGCGCAGTGGCGCGCGTAAATCATGTGAGACAGAGTACGTAAAGGATTCCAGCTCCCTGTTTTTTAACTCCAGCTCCCGCGCCCGCTGTTTGAGTAACAGGGTATTATCCAGAGCTTCCCAATATTCATTATTTAGCCTTTTTGCAGCGGACAGCAAGAATACGAAATACGTCGTAAATAGCAACGCTGCAATGAGGCTTTCATCTGTCCCGTTAATCACCGTAACTATTATCGTTGGAACAAACATGCAAACCAGGTACATAACAATCAAGGGCAATGAGGTTGATACTGTGATGACAGCGCCGGCCGAAAATGCGGCTGAACTCAGGCATATAACCATGGTGGTCCACTGCCAGCCATAATATTCGATTGACATTATGCTCAATACGCCCCAGGTTCCGGCCTGAACAAGGAGTCCGATCCCGTTAACCAGCATCCACAGCGTGGGATATTTTGGAAATACCTTTACGTAGTTCCAGGCAGATACGCCGCGCATTAACGAACCTGTGAGTAACAATATACCTATCACGGTAATAAAGCTTTTGTAGTCGGCATAAAAAGGCGTGAAGCCTATGACAATGCCAAAAATAACGAGGTATAAAAAAGCGCTGATTCTGGACCGGTACGCGATATCGCGCATGGCGTATTGGACTTTTTCTTTGTCGTTTAGCACTCGCATTGCTGCTCCGGCTTCCGTAGGCGTGCGGCATAAAAATTGGGGAATACGTACGCTTAAATCGATCGAAACCCGCCAGTTCTGTTTAAGAGGATAGTGCTGAACTGTGCAACTCGGCTACTGCCAGAAAAGCCAAAACCACGGTTGTGGTTGATTAATTATAGTACAAACTCGCTGGTATCGGCCGGCATTGACATTTCTCAGTGTCAAGCTTCTGACTTTACAGCATTAAGGGCTATGGCCCCGTTAAACGCTGATGCCGGGGTAAATATCCATTGCTTTAGTCATACTTTGCGTGGCGGATCAGGGACGGGACATGATCAATATGAAGATAAAACAGGGAATTCGAAAGGTGGAATATTAGACTGTCAGTTGGGAAGTAGTTTAATGGTTTTGCGTTTCCTCACTTTGTTCGAGCCTCTTCCATTTGCGTTATTGTTTCAAGGAATTGACGGGTAAAACGCGCCACGGCATCCCAGTCTGTGTATTCATGATCGCGGGCGGTGTCAGTGCTGCCGCCTTCGCGTTTGGTAATCCTTTTCATGATGTAGCGGGTGATGAAATTATACTGCGTGTATTTCACCGCGCCGGCGAAGGTCTCAATAAGTTGGGGATGCCACTGAGCCACTTCGACGAAGCGGCTGCCATAGGCTTTGGCTGCGTCGCGTTCCGCGGCGTTTTTGCTCTGAATGGCCATGCACACGGTAAAAAAGCCCGAGGGCGCGGTGTTAAGCCAGTCACGATGGCGGGTAACAAACGTGCGCAGCTGCGGCGGATAGGCGCCCATGTGGATGGAGCCGCCCACCATGGCCGCATCAAACGTATCGGTGGCGAAAGCGGCCGGGATTTCCTTCACGGAGCAGGCGGTGACCTGGTGGCCCTGGTTACGGACAATTTGGGCCATGCGCTCGATGATGGTGGCGGTTTGACCTTCTTTTGTCCCATAAACCATAAGTATATGCATGGTAGATCGTCCCTGGTTATCCTGCTAAATATAGCGCAATTTCATCCTTCAATTTGCATAACGTCAGCCTCTGGATAGTCCGTACAAATTTCAATTTACCGTCCCTGGTCGGATTCTGATCGTTTTGATCCTGTCTTTCGGAGACAAACGGATGAAACGGCACAATGGGCTGTTCGCTGGAACGCGAATTATGATTGCAGGCAATCTGGAAACAGTTATGGAATCAGATCGTCCGCCGCCGCAAGGTTAGTGCCAGGGATGGCGGGATTCTGGCGGCAACGGTCTGGATTATTATTTGGACTATTTTGCTACAATGGCGTCATAGAATCCTGTTGTTGGCATTACCTTGGAGAGCCTCCGCTATGAATAGCACCGTATTAAAATTTGTATTGTGTTTCTGCCTTTGGTTGGGTATTGAGGCCGCGGCCCGCGCCGCCAACGAAGGATGGTATGGTGGCTTCAATTTGGGATCGGCTGAAGTCGAGGTCATCAATGAATCCGATCTGGGATACAAGTTCTACGGCGGTTATCTGTCAAAGTACTTAGGTGCAGAGCTTGGTGTTATCGGTTTGGGTGACGGCTATACTGCGGCGGACGTGGATGTATACGGAGTGTCGTTTGAGTTCGTCGGCCGTGTTCCTGTGAGTACATCTTTTTCGTTGCTGGGTACATTTGGTTTGTTTTGGTGGACGGTCGAAAATTGTTACAGCGGTTATTACTATTACGACTGTATGGGCGGTATATATGATGATGGCTCTGATCTGACATACGGTTTGGGCGTGGAATTTGATGTGACTAACCATGTAAGTATTCGCGCGCAATGGCAGGAATTCATGGATGTTAGCGACAGTGATGTGTCATTGATCAGCGC
>JAKEGK010000122.1 GCA_022627515.1 Gammaproteobacteria bacterium | reverse complement strand
CCACCATTCAAAAAAAGCCACCCTTGCGGTGGCTTTTTTATTTGCGGTGTTGCGAATACGCGGAATCGCGTGGCAAATCATTCACTCAGGTTTTTTTGGTATATAGAAAATCCGAAACTTCCACCTTTTTCACTTCCTGGGTCTTCTTTAGATCCGGTGGTGGCGGCACATACTCGCCTGATGAAAATTTAAGCCGTGAGTTTCCTACTCTTATTACATCACCATTTTTCAACAAACAGCGTTTGACAACTTTGTTATTTACATAAGTCTTGTTGGTGCTTCCTAAATCTTCAATATAGTATTCTTCCTTGTTTTCATCGTTCTCCGAAGGTTCCGTTACGATATGCGCGTGGTATATGCTGACCGCATCATCCGGCAATGCGATTTCATTGTCCGGCGCCCGGCCAATGCCTATCTGGCTTTCATTCAATGCGCACCGCTCTCCGCTTCCAAGGATCAATATGTAAGCCATCGCTGAATATTTCACCCATCGACAAGGTTAAACAAACCGCTCAACATTATAATTGCATCGGTTGTCGTCAGGGCGGACTAATCGGACTATTCCGGCCTGTTCGTATCAAATATTAGTCAATCAGAAACGGAGAAACAACCATACAGGCGACCGGCCGCAATCGCGGCCATGAATTTCGATCGGTCTTTGGGAAAAAATCGGTGCTAAAAGGTAGCTTGCCCGGTTGCTATTACAAAACGGTGTTGCCCTCAATTTCGTCGGCAAGTTTTACCAGAGCAAGATTACGTTTCATCGCGGCTTTGTCACCTTGTTTTAGTAACGCCCGTTGATCGGCGATATGCAATGACAACGCAAGGGAAAAGGAACGAAACCAGCTTTGACCTTGATATTC
Organism: Gammaproteobacteria bacterium; assembly: GCA_022627515.1. Lineage (GTDB taxonomy): Bacteria > Pseudomonadota > Gammaproteobacteria > SZUA-152 > SZUA-152 > JAKEGK01. The sequence goes on along the minus strand of JAKEGK010000122.1, from coordinate 11,727 downwards.
CTTCCGGAGGGTCTTGTCCAACGACCGCCATTGCGACATAAACTGGTGGATGTGTTGTTCTTTCCAGTTGGAATTCAATACAAGGTATTCCGCTGCTGACTTGATATCGGACGGTAGAGGTTGTTCCGGGGCAGCGTGTGTAAAATAACGTTCAAAAACGTCGAGCTTTACATCGTTGAGAGTTCCGGTATTTTTGTAATGATCGGCAACAATATATACCGCGCAGACTGTCCCCACAAATAGAAAATATGCCGCAAGCCTTGCGGCCGATTTGAAAGTTCTGATTTGCGCTAACACCCTGCGTGTTTGCGGATGCAACCGGAACACTTTGCGTTGTGATTCTGTATCCGTGTTTTGCGCTTGCTCCGATTGTGCAATCCGTTTGCGAAGCGAGGTAAACTCTTCGCGTGAAATGTGGCCATGCGCAAAATGATAATTGATCCAGCGGATCTGTAATGCAGACATTTTTGCTAAAACCTTTTAATAGAATTTGGGATTAAAAACACCTTTTCGCCGGGGCCCGGCGAAAAGGTACTTGGTTGCTGTGCGTAGCGATTAACTTTTCGAATCCGGCTTTTCATTCGGTTGCTTAACGATTTCCAATTTGTTAATTTCCTGATTCGTCCCTGACGCCTGCTCAGCATTAGTATCAATCTGTTCACTGGACGCCGGTTGTTCATCCGTCCCTTCAACGCTTATTCCTTCGACATCAATAGCATGATCTGCTGCGGATATGTCATGCTGATTTATTACACTATCACTGGCGCTCAAATCCGGGGACGGTTCGACCGGTGTCTGTTCAATTATTGAAGTGTTCTGAGGATTCTGGTTCGCACCGCTTTTTAAATCTGATTGGTCCATGCCACAGGCTACAAGAAATATTGCTATTGAAAGATGAACTAACGAACGCATGATTACCTTCCTAACTGCTGCTGTATGATCTTTACTTTATTGAATATAACTAACAATAACGCGTACGTAGTGAGTTGGTTTACCAATATACAAATTCAGCAGCGGACCAAGTTGTATCTTACGAAAATACAGAGGCTTGTGGAAGCTAAGAAACATTTTGTTATAACATGTAAAGATTACAACGTTATTTCTTTTCTTTTTTAATTATAGAATGTCGCATTCTACTTACGTAGTCCTGAATTAAGATTGAGCTTGCGCATCCCAATTACAAAACATATCTTGCGATCTAAAATTGAATTGCTTTACAAAAAAGCAGGCATCTCCGCTGGCATTGCAGCCTGATTTATATTGGCAACGATATCATACAAAATTGAACTATTATTATTGACGGAAAATAATTTCACACAATCCTCAACTTTCCCCGCTGAGGCAACCATGACAAAAAATCGAACCCGGATACTCGTGACCACATTAGTTCTAACGATAGGCGTTTCAGGATGCGCAACAACAGATCCGTTTACAGGTGAAAAAAAAACGACTAAGACCACAACAGGAACCGCATTTGGCGCAATTGCCGGCGCGTTAATTGGCGCGGCAACGTCCAGTAAAAATGACCGGACCAAAGGTGTGTTGATTGGCGCCGGTGTTGGCGCGCTGGCCGGCGGATCAGTAGGTTACTACATGGATAAACAGGAAGAAAAACTCAGGAATCAGCTCCGCGGTACAGGAGTCAGCGTCACCCGCGATGGCGACAATATCATTCTTAACATGCCAAGCAACATTACCTTCGATTTTGACAGCTATCAGCTTAAATCAGAATTTATGCCGACACTGGATTCTGTAGTGCTGGTGCTCAACGAGTTTAAATCCACATTAATAACCGCGGAAGGCCACACGGACAGTAAAGGCTCCGAAGCCTACAATCAGAAACTTTCGGAAAACCGTGCGCTATCGGTATCCAATTATCTTATTAACAAGGGCGTCAAGCAGCAACGCCTTGCGGCGGTCGGCAGAGGTGAACTGAAACCGGTCGCCGACAACAATACGATTGAAGGACGCTCTCTCAACAGGCGTGTAGAACTGACTCTGGAACCCATCGTGAAGGAATAATAATTTCCAATGCGGGTTGTATTAATCGGTGGTTGTTTAGTTGGGTAACGAGCTGGAAACGAGCAGTAAATTGTCACGCGCAGGTGACAGTGTGAAATAAAATATCGCTCCCTGGCCTGGCGTGGATTCCGCCCAGACAATGCCGCCATGCCGTTGTATGATGCGCTGCACCGTGGACAGGCCGATACCGTTACCCTTATAGGCCTCGTCGCTATGCAATCGCTGGAATGGTTTGAATAACTTGTCACTGTATTTCATATCAAATCCAACACCATTGTCTTTCACAAAATAACATACGCCTTTTCCGCAACGGGATTTGCCGATCGATACATGGGGCTGCTCAATCTTCGCGGTGTACTTCAGCGCGTTACTTATAAAGTTATGCAGCACAATCCTCAGCAAATTCTCGTCACATTCAACATTGATATCATCTTCGATTTCCACAATTACATGCCGGCTCCTGTCCCCCGCACACAAATTCTCCAGCACATCACGCGCCAGACTGCTCATATTGACGGTTTTGTACTGCGGTTCCTGGCGGGAAATTCGTGACAACTGAAGCAGGCCATCGATTAACAAATCCATACGCAAACTGGCATTAACTATCCGTTTCAAAAACTCCTTGCCCTCTTCATCCAGAACATCGTAATAGTCGTCCATAATCACCCGGCTGAATCCATTGATACTTCGCAATGGTGACCGCAAGTCATGCGACACTGAGTAGGAAAACGCTTCCAGTTCCTTGACGGCCGATTCCAGTTCGCGGGTGCGTGATTGCACCAGTGTCTCAAGATGATCATGATACTTTCTCAGTTCTTCTTCCGATGTATTCAACAGCTCGATTACCTTGGACAATTGGGTTTCAGTAATTTTTCGTTCTTCAATTTCCTGTTGCAGCAACTGGTTTGATAACATGATTTCATCACGCGCCAATTCCAGGGCTGCGTTACGCGCCTCGGATTCAATATGTTTGCGTTCTATGACACGCATGCGTAAAAATAAAAACACACTGATTACCAGCAAGACGAATAGTGATATGCTGCTGACAATAGCCAGATTAAGTTCTTTAGTTTGCTCCTCGAGTATCTGCTGGGCTGTTCTTTCTTTCAATCCGGGATCGAGATGCGCTGCCGGCGTCAGAATCTCCGCATAGAATGTTTCTTCGCCAAATTGGCGAATAAAATTTTGCCCTTCCTCCGACACCAGATAGTCATGAAACGCCAGGCCCAGATCAGCGTTGACACCCGGCACCTTAAGCGGATTGACCACTAACAGGCTATAAACGTTGCGCAAATCCAGATCGTCGCGAAACAACGGAATGATCTCTCCTTGAATCTTTTCCTTATTGGAAAGATAGGTGGCCATTTCAGCGACCGTGTATACACCAAACTCAGCCGCTTGCAGCAACGTTGCGTAGCCGCTGCCGCCGGTGTTCTCGTAACCGATCCAGTCAGGATCAATGCCCGCCATTGTCCATATTTCCTGAATTTTCATATAGGTGCCGGAGCGCGGCGATGGCGCTAAAAATTCCGCTTCATTTTGAGCCAGGCGTTTGAACACAGAAACGATATCTTTCTCAGCTGACAATTGCAGGGGATCGCCGGGCGGTCCAAACAGGGCATACTCCGTATACATAATCTGCGTATGCCGCAAGGCATAGCCTTCTTTCACGAAATGTGTTTCACCAGGCTTATGGTGCGTCAGAATGACATCCGCAAGACTATTCCGGCCATCATCAAGTACGTTCAATACCCCGCCGGATTGAATGGAGACAGTGAATTGCGGAAATTTGAAGCGGAATTGCTCGGCCAGCGCATCAACAATTTTCAGATCCTTGGCGGAACGCGCCGATGCGATGCGCAAATGATTGGGACCCAATTGCGGTTGTGATCCTGATTCATCCGCCAATCCCACGCCGGCGGCTGACCAACACCCCAAACCGAATAGACAAAATGCAAGGCGGTATAGCAACCTGACATGCAACAATCCAATATCATTGTGAATCGCACCAAACAGCACGAATCCCTCCCTCATATCAAACAACAACAGCTGGTGAAAAGCCCCTTACGCCGGCGAGAGCGGGCTATTATCTTATAATTATCGGGATGTTGTTTTTCTTCCCAAATTCTTCTTCAAATAATAGACAAATTTTTAGCAATTGCCTGCAATATCATGCGATGCCTGCGACTATTTCACCGTTATTGCACGGTAAACAATTTCATGCTTTTGTTTTCGCGGGATAATATCAATGTCAGCATATGCATGCCGTTACTAAAACAATGTCATTTGCAAAACGGCAGGTCTATAGCAAAATATTGTTTGTCATTACCAGGGAAGACGGGAAACTTCGTGTCAGCGAATACTTACATTGGGACTAGCGGCTGGAATTATCCGCACTGGAAATCCCGCTTTTATCATGGCGCTCCAAAATCACAGTGGCTGGCTTACTACGCCAGGCGGTTCAACGCCATTGAAATTAACGCCACTTTTTACCGGCTGCAGGCGGAAAAAACTTTCCAGCGCTGGTATCGGCAAACGCCGGATAAATTCCGGTTTGTCATCAAAGCCAACCACTATCTGACTCATACCAAGCGGCTAAACCAGCCGCATGACTCAATCAGGCTCGAACAACAACGCGCCCAGGCCCTTAAGGAAAAACTGGCGTTGGTGCTCTGGCAATTGCCCGGAAATTTTACAGTCAATGTCAACCGGCTCTCCTTGTTTGTTGACGCATTGGCAAGCTGGGATTCGGTGCGCCACGTCATTGAGTTTCGGCACAGTTCCTGGTTTGAAACCGAAGTGGCCACCCTGCTGCGTCACTCCAATATTGCCGTGTGTCAATCCGATGCGGGCGGCTGGCCGCTCTGGCGGGAGGTAACCGCAGACTTTGTTTACCTGCGGTTACATGGCAAACCTCACACTTATGTGTCCAACTACTCAATTGGTAAATTGTCTGCCCTGGCCGCTGAAATAAGAACGTGGCTGAAGCAAGGACGCGATGTCCATGTATATTTCGATAACGACGCCGAAGGCAGGGCTCCGCGCAATGCTTTGAGTTTACAGAGACTGCTTGGCGAATAATGGTATTCCGATATTATGGGCGGCAGATGCTAAAAAACCACGGGGATACTTCCATATCCCGCGGTATCTAACTATCTTTATTCTATGAAGGAGCGTTTCTTTAAAAACGAGTTATCCGAGCTGATCTGGAATCGTAACTATCGCTATCGCGAGCATGCGCACTCCATCGACCGGACCATTAAGGATACCTGGCATCGTATCGCCAATGCCTTGGCGTCACTCGAAGGGGAAAATCGGGAGGCGTGGCAACAAAAGTTCTACGATCTGATCAGAGGTTTCAGATTCTTACCCGGCGGTCGCATCCAGGCAGGTTGTGGCACCCAGCTTAAAGTGACGTTGTTCAATTGTTTTGTCATGGGCACTATCGAAGATTCCATTGACGGAATTTTTAATGCGCTAAAAGAAGGCGCGCTAACCATGCAGCAAGGCGGCGGCGTCGGCTATGACTTCTCCACGCTGCGCCCGGAAGGCATGCCGGCCAAAGTAACCGGGCGCGTCGCATCCGGTCCGGTGTCGTTCATGCATACGTGGGATGCCATGTGCAAAACCATACTTTCATCCGGAAACCGCCGCGGCGCCATGATGGCCACTTTGCGGTGCGACCACCCTGACATCGAAACATTTATAGAAGCCAAGCAGGATAAAACGGCGTTGCGCAATTTTAATTTATCAGTGCTGGTTACCGATGCGTTCATGGAGGCCGTCAATAAGCGGCACGAATGGCAATTGGTGTTTCCGTTGTCCGAACAAAGCAGGATTCCCGACCCATCCAGGATTGTGCATCGCCGCTGGCCGGGCAAAACAGGCGAAGTCCCCTGCTCAATAATCAAAACCGTGCCGGCAGCCTGTCTCTGGGAGAAAATCATCCACGCCAGTTATGATTATGCGGAACCAGGCGTGTTATTTATCGACCGCATCAATAACGAAAACAATCTGTATTACCACGAGATGATATCCGCAACCAACCCCTGTGGTGAAATTCCGTTGCCGCCGTATGGCGCCTGCAATCTGGGCTCCATCAATCTGACGCAGTTTATTAGCGGCGCATTTACAGCGCAATGCGCTTTTGATCAGCGCAGTTTTGTTGACACAGTAAAAACCGCCGTCAGAATGCTGGATAACGTCATTGATCTTTCTCACTATCCATTAACAGTACAAAAGGAACAGGCGCATGGTTCGCGCCGCATTGGTCTGGGTATTACCGGCCTGGCGGATGCGCTGGCCATGTTGGGACTTAAGTATGACGAACAGCCGGCGCTGGGGTGGACGCGAAATCTCATGCAAACCCTTTGCTATAGTGCTTATTCGGCCTCTATTGAACTGGCCAGGGAGCGCGGGCCTTTCCCCTATTTCGACCGGGAGAAATATCTTCTAGGAACATTCATTAAACACCTGCCGGAGGAAATTAGAACGGGAATCGGGCAATACGGTATTCGTAACAGCCACCTGATTGCCATTGCGCCCACCGGAACAATCAGCCTGTTGGCGAATAATGTTTCCAGCGGCATCGAACCGATTTTTAATTTAAGTTATGAGCGCACGGTGTTGAACGAAGATGGCGGTTCGTCGATCTACACGCTGACCGATTATGCCTATCAGCTTTGGATTAATACGCACGGACAGTCAGCGAGTGTTCCGGATGTCTTTGTCACCGCCCATCAAGTGGCGCCGGAAAAACATATTGAAATGCAGGCCCTGATTCAACAATACGTGGATAATGCGGTCTCCAAAACCATCAATATCCCGCGGGATTATTCATACCAGGAATACGAGTCCGTCTATATGCTGGCATACAATAAAGGATTGAAAGGTTGCACCACGTTCAGGCCCAATCCGATCACCGGCGAGATATTAAGCCCCCTTCATCCTCATAATCTGGTATCCAGCACCTGTTGCGAAATACCGGGATGATCGTCTTTCGATTCGTCGCCCGAGGCGTAATAATCGGCGTTTTCTTGTGAGTGCTTTCGTTATATTTACTGTATGCTTTCACAGATAAGGCGAACAAAGCCACGCCAATCCGTCCCTGTATCTGACAGGCAAGGACCGGCTTTCGACATCTTGCATGGTGAATAAACGGGACCGTGCAATTTTGCGATCAACATACTGCATAAGCTGCTCGACCAAACCGGCATCATAGGCTTCGATATTCAATTCAAAATTCAATCGCAGGCTGCGCGGATCAATATTTGCGGAACCGAAAAACACCACTTGATCATCTATGATAAACAGCTTGGAATGAACGAATGGCGGCGGCTGATAATAAACCTTGACATCAAACTGCAAAAGCTGCCACAACAGGTTGCGTGTCGCCCAGTGCACCAGCACATTATCATTCTGTGCGGGCAGAAGAATCGTAACATCCAGATTGCGCAACGCGGCGGTCTGCAAGGCGGACAACAATTCCCGGGACGGTAAAAAATACGGTGTCATGACCAGGATCCGCTGCCGCGCCGCCGATACCGCGCCAGCCAGTGTTATCGCCAGCCGGTCGATGTTCTCGCTGGGCTCATCGACAATTACCCGGCACAAAGCATCACCGTTATGTGACTGTTCCACTCCCCGGACTTCCAAATGCTGTCCTGTTACAAACTCCCAATCATCTAAAAATACCGCTTCAAGATCCGCCACTATCGGTCCCAGCAGTTTAAAATGCAGGTCCTCCACCCTGGACGGATCAGTATCGCTATTCATCATATGACGTGCGCTGATATTAATACCACCGGTAAAAGCCGTATTGTGGTCAGTTACGAGCAGCTTGCGGTGGTTGCGGAGGTTCCAGTAAAAAGCGGGCGGTTTTAACGTTAACGGCAGAAAACGTTCCACATTGATCCCGCGGCTGGCAAGTTGTGTCGAGGCCCGTCTCCACCGGCCCAGTTCGCCCACACCGTCAACGAGTACTTTGACCTCAACACCGCGTTCCTTGCAGCGGACCAGCGCCTCAATAAACCTGTTACCCTGATCATCGGTATCGAAAATATATGTCATTAAATATACGCATTCACGCGCGTTTTCGATGGCATTCAGCATGGCGGGATAAGCTTGATCCCCGTTAAACAATATTTCCACCTTGTTACCTTCATGGACCGGCAACCGGCAAATACGGCTGGAAACATTAAGAAACTCCTGAATAGATTGCCTGCCTGATATTTCCAGCTCGCCGGACGCAACAAAAATTTCTATTCCCTGGGCTGCGAAAAACTTTGACGGCGATTTATCAAACAAACGCCGTGCGCGCCGTTGTACACGGTTAACGCCGAATATCCAGTAAAATAACGGGCCGATGAGCGTAATAAAAACACATACCATGATCCAGCCTAATGCTGCCCGCGGATCGCGTTTATTCAGGAGTATGTGACCTGTACATCCTAACGCCAATACAAAATGCGTGATAAGAATAATGATAGAAACTACGGTATAAGACATGCATAAACCCGGTTAATGTTATCCTGGCGAACAGCCATTTCCCGCATATTGCAACCGGATTGTTTGCAATTCAACGGGTTATTCTTGTAACGGAAAGTTAAAAATTACCTTAAGACTGAAATTCTGTTGCCGAAAATAGTATATTGGCTATCGGAACCCAACTATGCGTGTTCGGCCCCATGTTCAGTATCCGCAAACAGGCCGGATGAATGACATAAAGTATAGGGATCGGGCGCGGGTTGTATTGACCTGGCCAAAGTCACGCGAATTCGATTATTTCGGTCGTTAATGCATAAGGCATAAGGATAGTGTGCATGAATTAGCAAAAATGATACAGTTTTAGACCGAAAAGGAAATCTTATGGTACTCTGGAGACCTTGAGGGATTAAGTCCAGTCACTATTCTCCAACGACTTTCAATAGCCAGACACAAAATCTCATAGCAACCAATCAGACAAAGCAAAAGTAGTGGAGTAATGATGACACGACGCTGCGTGGTATTAATATTTTTTATAGTATTGACTTATTCCTTAAACAGCCATGCGCGAGACGAACAGCTGTTTCCACGGCCCGCAGCCATCGAACACGATGTTGCTTTCTGGAAGCGTGTCTATACTGAAATCTCCACCAGTGAAGGCTTTATCCATGACGACGCGAATCTCGCCGTGGTTTATGAAAAAATCAGCGTTCCCCAGCACTATTCCAATAAAGAACGTCAACGCTACATAAACAACATCAAAGACAAGTACAAAACGATATTGGCCAGGTTGTCACAAGGCGCTCGATCCGGCCTGAGCAATGAAGAACAGCGTGTCCTGGAACTCTGGCCTGAAGGAGTCAGCAATGCGGAATTACGCAACGCCAGGGACAGAGTCCGTTTTCAGCTGGGCCAATCCAACAAGTTCCGCGCCGGGCTGATTCGTTCCGGCGCCTGGAAACCTTATATTCTCAAAACACTGGATGAAATGGGATTGCCACGGGAGATTTCCGCACTGCCCCACGTTGAATCCTCTTTTAATGATAAAGCTTATTCCAAGGTTGGCGCGGCCGGGATATGGCAATTTATGCGTTCCACGGGACGGCGCTTTATGCGCGTTGACCATGTCATCGATGAACGTATGGATCCCTTTATTGCCACGGTTGCCGCCGCCCGCTTGCTGGAAAACAACTATGCAGTCACAGGCGCCTGGCCTTTGGCGATTACCGCATACAATCATGGCGCCGCAGGAATGCGCCGGGCCGCGACAACGCTTGGCACCACGGATATAGTCACCGTATTACGCACCTATAAGAGCCGGACTTTCGGTTTTGCATCGCGCAATTTTTACCCCGCATTTCTTGCCGCTGTTGAGATTGATAGCGATCCGGAAAAATATTTCGGCCCCATCAATTTGGAACCGCCGGTGGATTATGAGTTTGTTAAGATCCCTGCGTATGTTGATGTGAATACATTAGTAAAAGTTTTAAACGTTCCACGCGATGAGCTGATGGAAACCAATCCGGCTTTGCGGCCGGCGGTATGGAATGGCAACAAATATATCCCCAAAGGTTATGAGTTGAGGATCAATCGGAAAACAGTCGCTCACGCCGCAACTGCCCATGATGCCATTGCCAGGCTTTCGGACGGCTCCATGTATGCAGAACAAAAACCGGACCGTTATCACCGGGTCAGCCCGGGACAAACGTTGTCGACCATTGCAGCTCGCTATAATATCCGTGTAAACGACCTGGTGGCTGTCAACAATCTTCGCAGCCAGCACCGCATACAGGTGGGACAGGTATTGAGATTGCCTCAAGGAAAAGGCCAGACTCCGCCTAGCGGAATTCTGGTCGCCGAAGAACGCTCACCCAAAGTGGAACCACCGGCTCTACCCGCATCGGGCACTTATATCGTGAGACGCGGCGATACGGTCGACCGGATCGCCAGCCGCAACGGGATAAATCCGGCTGAATTGCTCGCCTTAAACAATATCAACAACAAAAATAAAATCTACCCAGGTCAACGGCTAATCATTGCCAAGTCTGAAGTTGATACTTATATCGTGCGCCGCGGCGACTCGATTGACCGGATCGCCAAACAGCATGGCAAGCAACCGGAAGAACTCCTGGCGCTCAATAATATCCGGAACAGGAATCAGATCTTCCCCGGACAAAAATTAGTTCTAGCCAAAGCAGAACAGATAAAAGACCTTGAATTACCCAAAACGGAAGATTCGTTGCCGAATGATTCGGGCCAGGAAAATAAATCCGATGTTATCGTTGCCAGCAATTCAAACAACGGCCAGGTGGCAGATGAACTTCCTGCTGTCGTAACGCCAGTGGCTCAAACAGAGAGTGAAAGCGCAGCGAACGGCAGTATCACCCCGCCCGGAGTCATGCCCGGCGATGGTAACCTGACGGCTGACGAAGCAATCGTGGTCGCCGATGAAGAGGAAAACACCACGGCTGCGGCGGTAATCGCGGAGCCAGTGGATGGTCAGCCTGCTGATGAAGCTGCAAGCGTAGCGAACTTATCCCCCGATGTGTTGGGTATCGCAACGGAGCCCGCTATTGAAGGCAACAGTGTCAATACCACCACAGACGACTCCAGTCTTGACGTGCCGGCTGAATCCATTGGTGATCAGGTTATCTCGGAATCACAAACGGAATTGCTGGCCGATCCGACCGATTATTCGGTTTCGAAAAATGACACTATTGAAGTGCAAGCCGCTGAAACACTCGGCCACTACGCGGAGTGGCTGCAATTACGCGCCAGCGATCTGCGCAGTGTCAACCGCATGCATTATGGAAAACCCGTTGTGGTCGGCAAACGCATCAAATTGAAATTTACAAAAGTGACTCCCGCGCAGTTCGAAGAACTGCGTATTGCGTATCACCGCGCGGTACAGGAAGAGTTTTTTGAGCAGTACCAGATTACCGGTTCCGATAAACACAAGATTCGCCGTGGACAATCCGTCTGGAATCTGGCCAAAAGCACCTATAAGATTCCACTCTGGCTGCTGCGTCAATACAATCCGGAGCTGGATATCGATCGGGTAAAACTCGGCACTATCGTTACATTCCCCAAAATCGAAAACCGGACGGATCAAAACAAAACGGTATCCCCTGACACCACTGAGAAAAACATTGCCGCCAATGTGTCCAGCTCGTAAAATAACGCCCGCGCTGTTTCTCAGCGCAGCTGTATCAATAGCCCTAT
>JAKEGK010000121.1 GCA_022627515.1 Gammaproteobacteria bacterium | reverse complement strand
GCAGTCCCATCAGGGTAGGGCCGCCACTGACTGTCATGACTATTGAACTGCCGACAATAAGTGCGGCGGTAATGAGACCCACTGTGATGCGGCTGGCGGATTTATCCACCTGCCGGCCGAAGTTTTCCAGCCGCGTAATGTCGACGTTAACCTGCAGCGCGCCGCGTTTGGCCGCGCGCAGCAAGCGGCGCAAATCCTGCGGCAGGCTGCCGAAAATTTCCAGCATATTGGTCAGGCTGCGTAAACCGCGTTTGGTGATGGCCTCCGGTGTGTAACGGGCGAATACGGCGCTTTTCAAAAACGGTGTTGCGGTGGCCACCATGTCAAAATCCGGATCCAACTGGCGGCCAAGACCTTCCAATGTGATAAAAACCTTGAACAGCATGCTGAGGTCGGGTGGCAAGACAAGCTGATGGTTGCGCAAAATGACCGTGATGTCGCCCAGCATCGCGGACAACTTGAGCTGTTTCAACGGGACGCTATGATAGCTGTCCAGAAACGCGTCGACTTCAATGGCAAGGCTTTCTGTGTTGACATTGGTATCACCCGCCCATCCCAGTAATACATCGGTTACTTCCGTAACATCCTTGCTCACCATGCCGTTAAGCAAGTCAACAATCTGTTCGCGTCGCACCTGGGACAAATGCCCGACCATGCCAAAGTCGAGAAAGGCGATGCGATTCTCCGGAAGGTACATTACATTTCCCGCATGCGGATCGGCGTGATAAAAACCGTCCTGTAACACCATTTTCAACACCGCGTTGGCGCCGCGCTGCGCCAGTAAACGGCGGTCCAATCCCGCTGCTTCCACGGCTTTCAGGTCCCGGCCGGGGATGCCTTTCAAGCGGGATTGCACATTCACACGTTCGCTCGTCCATTGCCAGTAAACCCTGGCTATGACGATGTCGGGATTGTCTTCAAAATTCGCCGCAATCCGCTCCATGTGCTGGCATTCGGAAACCAGGTCCATTTCGCGGCGCAGTGATAGTGTAAACTGGCGCACCACCTGTTTGGGACGGAAGCGCCGGATTTCCTCGATTTCCTTTTCCGCAATTTCAGCGACGCGCGTCAGGAGCCGCAGATCGGCTTCAATTATGGGGCGGATGCCGGGCCGCCGGATTTTTAATATAACTTCGCTGCCATCATCAAGGCGCGCCGTGTGCACCTGGGCAATCGAGCCGGCCGCCAGCGCTTGTGTGTCCAATTGAGTGAAAATTTCCTCCGGTGGTGATCCCAAATCCTCTATCAGTTGTTCCCGCAATTTATCGAACGGTACCGGCGGCACCTGATCCTGCAGTTTTTCAAATTCCGCAATCCATTCGGGAGGAAACAGGTCAACACGCGTGGAGAGTATCTGCCCGAGTTTGACAAAGGTGGGACCCAGTTCTTCCAGCGCGAAGCGGATGCGCTGCGGCGTGTCCAGTTTGGGTACTTCGACCGCTTTCTTCAGATGGAGAAATTTGCCGGCGCTTTCCAGCAGAGTGGTAAGTCCCATGCGTTGCACGGCGTCGCTGAATCCATAACGGATCAGCACCGCTACAATGTCGCGCAAGCGCCCGAGGTCGCGGGCGGAAATGAGGCTTTCCCAGAACATTTTGTTGATTACCGTATCAGGTGATAAAGCGGCGAATTATTATTTATTTTTTAACTTTGTGCTTTATACAAAATCCTGTCAATAGGGATAACCGGCGAGTCTTGATCTATAGCAACCAGCCGTTGATCATGGTGCAAGGAGCCGCTGCCGCATCGCAAGAATGATGATTACCGTTTTCTCGCCAGAGTCAATCCGTCTCCAACCGGCACCATGCTGATATCAACCCGCTCATCCTGGTATACAAACCGGTTGGTGGCGCGAATGGCGTTGGTATCATCATCGTTGATATTCCGGTCGGCGACGCTGCCACCCCATAGCACATTGTCGATCATGATCAGGCCGCCGGGCCTGATCAGTTTTAAACAATATTCATAATAGTTAAGCATGTTGCCTTTATCCGCATCGATAAATGCCGCGTCAAAACGCGCGCTGTGACCGTCCTTTACCAGCTGTGCCAGCGTTTCCAGCGCCGGGGCCAGCCGCAATTCAATTTTGTGAGCGACGCCGGCCTGTTCCCAATATTGTTTGCCGGTATTGGTCCAGTCTTCGTGGATGTCGCAGGCTATAATCCTGCCGTCTTCCGGCAATGCGCGGGCCATTACCAGGGCGCTGTATCCGGTAAATGTGCCAATTTCGATAACCTGTCTGGCATTGATGAGTTTCAGCATCAGGAACATAAACTGGGCCTGATCCGCGGAAATCTGCATGATGCCCCATTCCAGCTTATCAGTCGCTTCACGGAGTTTTTTCTGCAACGGATCGTCGCGTAACGATACCGATAACAGGTACTCATACAAACCGCCGTTCAGGTTCAGGGTATTCTTGCCCATGGTTGAGGATCTCCATCTGCTACGCAGCGGTTCCGCATATATAAAGTGAACCGGCTCTCCTCACTCCATGCTGGAGTGAGGAGAACATCGGATTGTAACGCGAGAGAAGAGTTAAATCAGTTTTTAAAAGCTTCGACTTCGAACATCAGTTCCATGTTGTCACCGATCCCCGGCAAGCCATACTTCACGCCAAAGTCGGAACGTTTGATATTAGCCGTGGCGTCAAAACCGCAAAGTTCTTTTTTGTTAAAAGGATGAACCCCGCATTGCATATGAGTGACAGTCAGGGTCACCGGTTTGGCTACACCCATCATGGTCAGTTCACCTTCCACAGTACCCTTGCCGCCTTTTATGTTGGCTTTGCTGGATTTAAAAGTAATTGTGGGAAATTCCGCGGTGTTGAGGAAATCGGGAGAACGCAAGTGCTGATTACGTTTTTCATGCGCAGTATCGATAGAGGCCGCATCAATGGTTATTTCAACAGAACCCGTGCCATTTGCTTCATCAAAAGTCAACTTGCCTGCGGATTTGTTAAAACGGCCGAACATGGTGGAAAAACCCAGATGACTGATTTTGAAATGAGGAAAGGTGTGATCGGGATCAATGGTATATGAAGCGCCAAAAGCAGTGAAAGGCAATGCCATCAAGGCGGCGGCAATTACTAGCTTACGCATGTGCAGTTCTCCTTCTTTGATTTACGAGTGTTGTTTGTTAAATGATTTATAAGCATTACGGTAACGATAAACTAAAACACGGTTTCTCCGCTGGCGCTCCATGTGATAATGATTGCGATAAATGTTAACGGTAAAGTGTATAACGCCAACAGTAAGAGCTTTTTGAATTTGGATAGTTCACCGCGAACCGGGATATTAGCGGCAGCCGGAATTAACGCCAGCGGCAGCAGGCAATACCAGGGCAGACTGGCATAAACAACCGCGCCCACACCCAGCAGACCACAGAGCAAACCTGTGGGGAAAGCAAAGTTACTACCGGGGTGCATGTCCTGTTTAAATAACTGTAAAAGCAAATAGGCGCCGCCGATAGCGCCAATCGCAATGCCCAGTTGGCCAAGTAATGCGGATGCGCCCAGCAGTGCGCTGATTCCCGTGCCCAGACCCAGCGTCAGCGCAACCATGGCGCTCTGATCCGTTCTGTTGCGCAGCGATTCCATGGACGCGGTTATCCAGCCGCAATAGGCCAGCGATGGCAATAGCATGATCCAGAAATTTCCGCCTTCCAGCCGGGCGGCTGCCGGCCAGATTACCCAGCTCGCGGCGGCCGCCCCGATGATGAATGTTGCCACTGGCATGAAGCGCGGTTTTTGTTTCAGCAAATCAACCGCAAGACCTAGGATAATGGCGGCGATTCCCAGCAGCAATATTTTGCGGGTGCTCGTAAGCGGCGTGAACTGAAAACCAGCCGCAAAATACACCGACGTATAATAAGCGATCGCAAATCCTAAACCACTCCAAACCCAGCCAATGAGGCGCAATGCAAAGGCCGCAATCAATGCAACAAGAAAGGGGATTATTCCCGACTGAATGGCTGGATTTGCGAGCAGATCACTCATTGATCATTCCTTTTCCGGTAATCCGTTGATGAGGTTAATCATAGCTTTTTGTGACTTGCCGGTAATCATGCATAATGGAAAAATATTGTTTCCATTTTTATGCTAATAGCAAATCTGTGCAATCAAGGTAAAGTTATAAGTCAAGTTTCGGGGTTCATTTTCATGGTATATGGCGAAGCGCGGTAAGGGGGGCATCTTTTGAGAGACTCGCCATAAATACATCCTTGCAGGCTCGACGGCGGCATCCCTGCCGCCGACGGTCTCTCAAAAGATGCCCCCCTTACCGCGCCCTTGGTAAAACTACGAACTCCGAAACTTGAGTTATAACAATCCTCACCGGGAGGAACACGAACAATGATGGAACCCATTGATGACATGGTGCTGTTCAGCAAGCTGGTGGAGCTAAGGAGCTTTACCGCCGTGGCGGATATGCTGCATTTATCCCGGTCATTAGTCAGCAAACGCCTCAGCAGGCTTGAAGACCATTTGGGTGTCCAATTGGTTAACCGCACGACACGGCGTGTGGAACTCACCGAAGCGGGACGGACATACTACCAGTACTGCGTGCAGATTGAAAACATTGTTCAGGAAGCCGAGACAACGGTGAGTGAAATCCGGCAGCAACCGAAAGGCAATCTGTTCATCAACGCGCCGGTGACCTACGGGCAAATCATACTGCCGTCAATCATTGCGGACTTTCTGAAAAAATATCCGGCGATTAATATCAATCTCAGCCTGTCCGACAAGTTCGTTGATGTCGTCGAGGGCGGCTACGATATTGTTATCCGTATCGGGCAGTTGAATGATTCCAGCCTGAAGGCGCGGAAAGTGGCAACGACGCGATTGGTTGTAATTGCGCACAAGAACTATTTAAAAAAACACGGCGTACCCAAAACTCCGCAGGATTTACAGCAACACAATTGTTTGAGTTACCGGTATATGGAAGGCGCCCCCAATGAATGGCAGTTTTACGGACCAATGGGAAAAGAAGTGGTTTATGTTAACGGCAACTTCAGCGCGGAAAACGGCGTGCCATTATATAAGGCCGCGCAAGCCGGACTGGGTATCGCCATTCAGCCGGAGTTTGTACTGGAAGGTTTTGACAACAAAGGTATCGTGAACCTCCTGAACGAATATACATCGGCTGAATTGGGAATCTATGCGATATATCCGGCAACACGGAAGGCCCCATTAAACACCCGCGTGTTTATAGATTTTCTGGCCGAACAACTGTCTGTGGCGGCATTTACCTGAATTTATAACGCAAATGACAATCCGTTCGTACTTATAGCCAGGACAGGGAGCGGCACGCCACATATTCAATCATGTCAAGCGCCGCATGCAAGCTTATGCCGCATCGCGTTGTGACCTGGAATCCCGTTCCAGCTTATCGCCGGCTGTGTTCACCGGCCGGTTTTCCACTCCGCATAGTGAGTAAATTGTCTTTAAAACTTGCACATCCGATACCACGGAGGAAATCCGGGTATTAATGCCCAGCCACTCATATAAAGGATCAAATGCAACTAGGCCGGTCATAATAGGATATACAGCGAGCAACGGGATCAGCGCCACCCCATCCAGCATGCCGATATCCTGACTGGCCAGCACCACGATTATTGCTGCGCTGCCGGCGGCTAGCCGCAGGCAACGATCCAGCAATCCCAGGTTGGGAACTTCATCAAATAGAGACTCAGGATTTCGCATAAACCAATCCTCCATTAAATATGTGCCAATAGAACCTGCCGATTACTTATGCTGTGTCATTTGCATGACACGGCAGTGGTTTTAAAGGACGATTGTTATGGATACTTGGAATTTAACCTGGCGCAGGACAGCTGGCCGGAGTTTCCGGCCGCATTCGTTAATTCCCGCACAGATTAAATGTCACATGGATTGGATCAGAGGTATGCCCATACTAATAAAATTTACAATCAAGTAAAGCCGCAAAACACTGGAAATCGTGTCGGACTTTTTAGTAGTTTTATTCACGGCAAGGATCTGAGTTCTTCGTATAGTTTGCGCTGTTGCCCGGTAAGTTGTTCAGGAATGTGAATCTGGATACGCAATTTGATATCGCCGCGCCCCTCAACCTTGAAGCGCGGCAAGCCTTCGCCACTCAATCGCAAAACTTCGTCGGGTTGCGTGCCGGCGGGAATCTTTACTTGCAGATCTTTCGT
>JAKEGK010000120.1 GCA_022627515.1 Gammaproteobacteria bacterium | reverse complement strand
GCCGCAGTGATACATGAATACGCCGGGATACTTCGCGTCGAAGCTGAATTTCTTGCTTTCGCCCGGTTTGACCGGCGCGAACTCATTGAGCACATCCACGATCGCCGCGTGAAAATCCATCGAGTGGGAGTTCTTGTTGGTAGTAGGATTGACCAATGTGAACTCGACGGTATCGCCTTGTTTCACCCGGACTACCGGACCAGGCATGTGCTTGTCGAAGGTCCATGCAGGATACAGGGTGCCCTTGTTGTCGATCGGTACTTCGTGCTCCATCGCTTCCATCGTGACCTGGACGGTTTTTGCCGACGCGGGACCGGTCAGCGTCAGAGCCGCGCCCAGTGCCAGGACGTAGCCAAGGCCCGTCACCCCGGGAAATGGTTTCTTTATCATATACTTTTCTCCTTATATGTGGTGGTGTTACGTTTTACAGATGCTTGCACTGGCAAGCTTCCGCGCTTGGTGTTTCCCGTTCTTGTAATCGAAACCAGGTTACGAGCCGGAACCGTGCTGGCACTGGCAAAGCACACGCATATGCTTTACCAGGCTGTTAATCTCGTCATCGCTAATTGCGCCTGCCCAGGCCGGCATCAGCACCGATTTACTGATCGCCTGGCCGCCTTCTTTTACAACCTTGAACAGGTCAGCATCGGAACGCGAAGACATGGCGACGCGGTCGGTATGGTCGCGCGGCTGGACCGCCATGTCGCGCACATTCACGCCCATGCCGTCGCCTTTGATGCCGTGACATTGTGAACAATAAGTCTTGTAAAGGGCCTCGCCGGTTTCTTCGGCCGAGACGGTTATCTGGCCGCCGAGGACGAAGAGGCCGAGTGCGGTAACGATAAGATTTCTTGTGATGGCCTTTTTCATTTTGTGTTCTCCTCACTCAAAGCGCGCAGGTAATGCACGAGCTTCTGCAGGTCTACGTCACTGAGATTCTTGTTGGGCATGAAGCTGCGCGGGTCCCACGCCTGCGGATTGCGCATGAAGCTTATCAGGTAGTCTTCCTGCAAGCGGCGCGCGGCCGTATACATTTCCGGACCCGACAAGCCGCCGTATCCAGGTTCGACCTCATGGCAGGCCATGCAACCGCGGAACTTGTCAAACAGCATTTCTCCCATCGTCATCGGAATGGAGCCGGGTTTGTATTCGCCGGGCTTTATGAGTTCGCTATTGGCCCGCAGCGACATTAACGCGTCCGCGGCCGCCTTGGCATCGGCGGCGCTCAGCGCGGGATGCACTGTCAACGTCGCGGTCTTGATCTCGTCACTCTTTACACCGCGCTCGACATGATTGCCGTAATACATTCCCGCGGGGCGGATGCGCGTGGGTTTTTGCAGCCAGGTCTCAAGCCAGTCGCGTTTGTATTTATTACCCGCGTAGAAAAGATCGGGACCTTTGCGTTCCCACATTGCCTTTAGCGTGGTGGGCGCCGGGCCGGTCAGGTTGTGGCATTGTGCGCAGTCTTTTTTCAGAAAGTCGGCTGCGCTTGCCAAGGCGGTTTGCGCCATGCCGACGGCGAGAATCCCTGCCAACAACAAGCAAGCACTCGTGCGAGGGTGATTATTCATGGCCATGCTCTCCCTTGCGGCGCCGCTCGCGCGAATTGATAGGTGTGCCCCTGAAAGCTTCCTGGTTGTGCAGGCCAAACCCTGCCTTTATCGATTCGGTATAGAAGAAGTCAGGATTGTAGGCCAGGTTTTTCCAGTGATACCAGTCGTCGGCGGCGACGTCTTTGTATTCGACCACCGTCATCGGCCCGCCGTGATGATTGCCGTTGTTCGAGACGTGGGGATCGACGTGGTCGTGCATCATGAACAGGCCCGGATTGTTCATCTCGACGATCACGTCGTAGCGCTCGCCCGGTCCCACCAATACCGTGTCGGCAAAGTATGGACTGGGCAGAGCCGTGCCGTCTTTGTGAGTCACGAGCATGTCGTGACCGTGCAGGTGCATGGAATGCATTTCACCGCCGGCGCTGTACATACGAATGCGCAGGACGTCACCTTTCTCGATGCGGATCGGTTGGGTAAGAGGAAAAGAGCGGCCGTTCATGGAGAAGTAATTGGGTTTGTCGAGCGGGCTGCCTCCTTGCCCCAGCTTGTTGGCATAGACCGAATCCCACGAACTCAGCATCATAATCGCTTCCTTCGTGACCCGCTTTTCAATTTTGGCCGGATTTTTTGGCTCGACAATCAGCGGGCCCCACATACCACGGATACCGACATGTTCACTGACATTAACATGGCAGTGATACCACAGGCTGCCGGTTTTATCAGCCTTCCATTGATAGGTGTAGGTTTCGCCCGGCTCGATGGCCTTTTGCGTGACGCCCGGCACTCCATCGTTACGCCAGTTATTTTTCTGGTAGATACCGTGCCAGTGGATAGTGTGCGGGAGTGTGGTGTTGTTGGTGACATTAACCGTAACGTCGTCGCCTTCCTGCACGCGGATCAGCGGAGCAGGGACCTGACCGTTAAAAGCAAACACCTGGTATTTAACCCCGGGTGCAATCTCGATTTCCACTTCGTCAATAGTCATTTCGAGTTGACGCTGCGCCGCGGATGTATAACCAATAAATGCCAGCCAACCGAAAATAACAGCCAGGCACAGTTTTGATACATGGCGGAAAACTTTTTTCACGATTGGTGCTTTGGTTCGAATGGTATGCATTTTGCCTCCTGTATTGCTTCCAGTAATGCTGCGCCAGTGCTGCGAATTGTTTGGTTTTCTTCAGTATCTTTGAATTATGTGCCGGTAAATCGCTATAAAACGGCGCAATTTTAAATTAAAGATGTATTTAATATATATGATTAATACTTGTAAGATGTATTGTCAATGTATGTTATAAAATATTTATTGACACATAGATGCCGTCCGGCTGATAAAGAGCGCACTAAAGAGCGCGCCACATAGTGCGGCCAGCTATGGGAATACTGTTAAACTTTGAAGTGGAATCAGCGAATGCTTGTGATGGAAATCTTTTTAAGATTGCGGTTGGAAATGACGTCCTGGAGGGAAAATTGGTCCAACTCTGCCAGAAATGCGCCGGTTGCGGAGTGCAACATTTGTTTTAACTTGCAGATAGGTTCGATACGGCAGTTGGCATGTTTATCAGAAAAACATTCCACAATATCGAAATGCGGTTCAACATTGCGAACGACTTCTCCGACATTGATTTCGTCAGCGGGGAGCGCAAGGCGCATGCCGCCACCCTTGCCGCGAGTCGTCATGATGTATCCCAGATTTGCAAGATTATTGACAATTTTTACCAGATGATTGCGGGAAATATTGTAATAATCCGCAATTTCAGTAATGGTGACGGATTTGTCCTTTTTTAGAGTCAGGTAAACCAGGACGCGCAGGGAGTAATCGGTATAATGTGTCAGTTGCATAGAATTCTACAAGGCGCCTATAGTGACAGCAGTGTAAAAAGTGCCGGTATGGGAACATTGTCCATCGATTCCAATAATTCGTCAATAAATGCTTATGGCGTGATACAGCAAGGGAAGAGAATCAAGTCGTTTATTACGAAAAAATAATCTTTATACCACTTTAATTGAAATAAAGTCTTGAAAGAAACAAAGTCTTGAAAGAAACAAAGTCTTGATTAGTAAAGACTGTAGGAGCAAACCGGCACACGTTGCCGCGCGCATCAACCGGAGCTCCACGCCCGCGGCCGTTTCATTCCGGCTATTTTACAGGTTTGTTTTGCGTAGCCGTAAGGGAACAATTCATATAAGCGCGTCCGCGCCTTGCGGCCGTAACCCTGATCATCACTTAATATTTTTATGATGTAACGCGCGTCAGGCGCTATTTTGTGCTGTTCATAATACTCCCGCATGAAATGAATAATTTTCCAGTGCGCGTCCGACAATTCAACATTTTCAAATTGTGCAAGCTGTTCAGCAACGCCTTCTGACCAGTCATCCGGGTCAACCAGATAACCTTCATCGTCCAGGTTTATACCCGCTCCAGCTACCCGTAATTCCATCATATCACCTCACTTTATGTCATGTTGTAAAAATTAAACACCGGATAATTCCTGTTTTGTGCACCAAAAGTTTCCATTTTGTTGCCGATGATCTATAGTAGTATATAAAATACATCTTATAATAATTCAAGGTAAATGGTTATCCCTTTAGGGATAGAAAGCAAAAGAAATGCGGCAGTAACTGCTATTTACAAGATATAACGAGTACAAAAAATGAGGTTGAGAAGGTTTGTAGTACGGTTTTTTCATTTACTTGGCATTCAGGACAACAATAGTGGTCACTTTGAAAAGTTCATGTCAACTTTAGGAGGATTTATTGGCATTACCGCCGTTATTCTGGTCAGTCATGATTTCCTCGGCGCCGATGACTCGTCCATGATTATCGCATCGATGGGCGCTTCGTCAGTATTGTTATTCGCTGTGCCGCATGGTCCTCTATCGCAACCCTGGGCGGTGCTGGGTGGTCATACACTTTCAGCTTTCATAGGCGTTACGTGCGGCGTAGTGGTTCCAGACAAGTATATTGCCGCCGCTTTGGCGGTAGGATTGTCGATTGGCGCCATGCACTATTTGCGTTGCATACATCCGCCCGGCGGCGCCACGGCATTAACGGCGGTAATTGGCGGTGGCGCCATTCAATCGCTTGGGTACCAGTTTGTGGTCACTCCCGTATTGATCAATGCCTGCGTGATATTAATAGCCGCGATCGGGATTAATTTTCCGTTCCCGGCGCGCCGCTACCCGCTTGCTCTGAACCGCTATGTTGACAGGCTGAAAAATCTCAGACGCTAGGACTAGAATACAGTTTAATTGCATGCGTTTATAATCATGAGCGACAAAAAGATAACGAGACAGGATTTTGTTAACGCGTTAAAAGACATGAATACTTACATGGATATCAGCGTGGATGACCTTATGACCATTAATGAAAAAGCCAATCAATACGCGCAAATGCGCCTATCGCAAAAGATCGTTGTGGAAGATATTATGACGCAACCTGTTTTCACGATTAAGGGAGAATGCACGATCGCTGCTGCCGCGGAACTGATGCTGGAAAAACATGTTGCCGGACTGCCAGTCGTTGACGCTGGCGATAAATTGACAGGTATTTTCACGGAGGCGGATTTGTTGACAGCGGTTGGATTGCCACGGCATAAGCCGCCACAATCAGTATGGAGCAGACTCGAATCTATTTTTTTACACGAACCCAGTTTAGGAAATTTTAACAGTACAGTAAGTGAATTAATGATAAAAAACGTAGTGACCATTCATAGGAAAAATACACTGGGAGATGTGCTGACTAAAATGAGGGACTTCAACATTAAGCGGCTCGTCGTTACCGAGGATGAAAAAGCCGTTGGCATCATTACGCGCTCTAATCTGGTCCGGGTTTTTCTGGGGCAGCTTTCACGTCCAAAGTAAAAGGAAATACCAGGT
>JAKEGK010000119.1 GCA_022627515.1 Gammaproteobacteria bacterium | reverse complement strand
ATCAATATTTAAAAAGCATGAAATCGCCGCTTATTTGTTTTATGATTTCATGGAATATACCAATATTACGTAATAGGGTGCGGTAATGCTGTAAGCCAGGATGGCAAAAGGGCGGGCTGGAAACCGGGAAAAACAGACTTTGAAATGTAACGTAAAGACTATTAGCTCAAGGGCAGTCGATTTTTGTGGCAATGATCGGCAGAAGCAGTAAATTTTGCGATATATGTTCAATTTCGCCACTAAAATCTTTCAATTTTCAAGCGCCACGCCGAAATGGCAGTCATGCATTGCCGTTCGCTATTTCACTAGTCGTCGCTATCCGCCGCAACAACAATACAATTACCTATGGTCTTAAAAGGTGCAGATAATCCTATGGAAACAGTTTTTAAAAAAATTGGCATCATTGGCAAACATGGCGATGATCGTGTAATTGATGCGATCAAGAATCTGAGTGAGTATCTCACCGCAAAAGGTTTTGAAATTTATCTTGATAAAATTACCGCTGAATTGAATCTTGGTTTACCCCACGACGTACTGGAACGGCAAACACTGGGTAAAACAGTGGATCTTGCCATAATCGTGGGTGGTGATGGCACACTGTTAAACGCCGCGCGCAGCCTGTTCAGCCATGATGTTCCCCTGCTGGGCATAAACCTTGGACGCCTGGGTTTTTTAACGGACATCTCGCCAGCCGATCTTGAGGCAAAACTCGATCAGATCTTTGCCGGTGAATACAGCGAAGAACCACGGGGTTTGTTACATACGCGCATTTTCCGCCACGGTGAACTCATCAGCCAAAGCAGTGCGTTTAACGATGTTGTTGTGCATAAATGGAATGGCGCGAGAATGCTGGAATATGAAACGTATATTGATGGGCAATTTATCAATACTACACGTTCCGACGGTATTATTGTTTCAACACCAACCGGCTCCACGGGTTACGCGTTATCCGGTGGAGGTCCTATCCTGCATCCCAGCCTGCATGCGTTTGTTTTGGTGCCCATCTGCCCCCACTCCATGTCCTACCGGCCTATCGTGGTATACGCCGACAGTGAAATTAAAATCATTGTCAAGGACTGCAACCAGGCGGAAGCCCAGGTGACGTGTGACGGGCAAATTAACCTGGGATTACAGGCGGAGGACCGGATTCATATTAGCCGCGAACAACATCTAATCCGGTTAATACATCCAAAGAGCTACGATTATTACGCAATGTTGCGCGCGAAGTTACATTGGGGAAAACGGCTGTAACCGCGCTGGCTAAAGGGAGCGGCATAAAAAAGCCCGGTCATCGAACCGGGCTTTTTAATCTGGCGCAAAAAGCGGGCGTTGTTATAGTTATTTGTAGCTCAGAAGCGCGTAGCCATTCATCTGGAAATCTGCCACCAACAAGTGGCCACCCGGCGTGAATTGAACACCTTCGATCAAATCACTCTGTTTAATACCCAAAGCACGCGCGGCAGTCTGGCAGATATAGACCTTGAACCCCCTGCTGATGGCGTCTTTTACTTTAGTTATATTGTCGTTTGTATTTGTTACTGTAGCGGAACCATCCGGTTTCGTTATGGGATTACCATTGGTGCCGAGGTACGCGCCTGAAACGCTTAATACAACGGCAATATTTACATCTTTCCCGGCTTCCATTCCCTGTATTTCATAGTTACGCAGGAAGAAACCATAAGTGGAAAGCCATGGGACTGTGCCGTTAGCATTGTGGTTATCGACCTGGATAACCAGTTTACCCTGCTTGCCAATGCAGACCGTATTTGCCTGAGCGCCAATGCCAAATTCTGTATCAACATCCGTATAGGGCGCATAGGGAATAAAAGGATGTGCTTCGCCATCTTTGTACGGTTCAACCGGGCAATCCGCCGCAAGTATTGCGTTGGAACCCAACAGCGTTAACGCCAAACCGGCAATAGCCAATGACACAGGTTTCTTACTGATATACAACTAATCCTAACAACAAAAAATGAACTCGTGAACGAGGTTTTTGGTTTTGTGCTTCACTGCGGTGGTGGTGACGATTTCATGATGTCCCGATCTGCATTCAGCAACTTGGTTGCCTAAGGCAAACGCATGGAAATCGTTGCTGGCAGATTTTACTCTGCCGAAGATTATGGATAGCGTTAAAGGAACAACAGGTGGAATGTAGAAATAAAGCTTTGGAAAACTACTTATTACTGCTTCATGGTCCCTGTACTGCCTGCTATGTGCTATGCCTCTCAAACAATTACCAACTGCTAGAGCTGGTTATTATTTGTTCTATTCTTAAGGAATACTAGCAACGGGATTCTTGTAAGGCAAATATTTGTTTTTTAGTAATTTTGGATAAGTTTTTCATAATTTTTATATTTTTGTTCCTCAAGGGATTATTAAAAATATTTTACTCATTAACACCATTAAACAGTTCTCATCAAATGGTTTAAATCGCTTGCATAACCACATGAGCATTTAGGATAGAGTCCTGCGATCGCCTCCAATCCTCATCGCATTTGTCTATAGACAACGATAAAGCGCACAACGGTATCACAGCGAAATTGGATCCTGAATGCATGATCTTTTCACATCTTCCATATTCAAAAAATTGTGTGAACGCAAACGCACCAAAGTTGCACATGAATAATTCTGTTGCACCATAGGGATTCGTAACCCAACACAAATTGGCGGTAACTAATTGATTTTATTTCGTGGCACGCTCTGTGCTGTTATTACGTATAGCACCTTGGAATTAACGGCTTCGTGCATTAAGGCGGTGCCTGTAAGACTTACAAATGGATGGCTAGGGTTCCGGTTTTCAACTGACAATTGATAAACGCCTGGTCCGAGAGCGATCGACCTGCCGCGCTAGTGTGTAGCTCAGCGGCGAGGTTACACGGCGGGATAAAAGCCCGGGAGGTTCAACAGCATTAGGCCGCTGGTTCCTCCTGTGCACTGTTTTTATCCAGGAAAGGTTTTATCCAATGAAGTTTTTCAACCGTGTCGCCTCGAAGGGGAGTTCTACAATGAAAAAAACACATCGAAGGAATCTACGCAGCAAGTTGGCTTTTATATTCATTCTGCTTGCCGCATTTGCCATTTCCACACCACTCTACGCGAAAGACAGTTTTAAAGTATGCTGGTCCATATATGTGGGATGGATGCCCTGGGATTATGGCGCTAAAGAAGGCATCGTAAAAAAATGGGCCGATAAATACGGCATCACTATCGATGTCGTGCAAATCAATGACTACATCGAATCCATTAATCAATACACCGCCGGCGCATTCGATGGCTGCACCATGACAAACATGGACGCCTTGACGATTCCCGCGGCCGGCGGCGTCGACTCCACCGCGTTAATTGTGGGTGACTTTTCCAACGGTAACGACGGTATCGTGCTGAAAGGCAAGTCCTCGTTAAAAGACATCAAGGCTCAAAAAGTCAACCTGGTGGAACTCAGTGTTTCTCATTACCTCCTGGCCCGCGCACTGGACAGCGTAAAGATGTCAGAAAAAGACATCACGGTGGTAAATACCTCCGACGCCGACATGGTTGCGGCCTATAGCACGCCGGATGTCACATCGGTTGTCACCTGGAATCCCTTGCTCAGCGAAATCACCGGCATGCCAAACAGCACCAAAGTGTTCGACTCGAGCAAGATTCCCGGAGAAATTATCGACCTGATGGTCGTTAATACCAAGACTCTCAAAGACAATCCCAAGTTCGGCAAAGCACTGACCGCCGCCTGATATGAAATCATGGCGGCCATGAAAAAAGGATCATCCAAAGCCAAATCAGCCCGGACGTTTATGGCCAAGTCATCTGGCACGGATCTTCAAGGTTTTGAAGCGCAACTGGCAACCACTGAAATGTTTTACAACGCCAAGGACGCTGTGGCTTTTACCAATAGCCCCAAGCTAAAGCAAACCATGCAGTACGTGGCCGAGTTCAGTTTTGCGCATGGCTTGCTGGGTGAAGGCGCGCCGGATGCGGGATTTATCGGCATTGAAACACCGGCCGGCTTATACGGAAATTCCGGTAATGTGAAACTGCGCTTTGATCCTTCTTATATGAAAATGGCGGCTGATGGCAAACTGTAACTAAACAAGAATTCACCTGCGTTTATAAACGAGGGGTCCGGTTGGATGAACCCCTCCTCCTGCGGAACGGGACCATGAAACGTGTGATGAACATTCATCCGGGTACGGTGGGTAAGGTGTTGTTAGGTATGTTGCCCTTTATCCTTACTATTATCGTGTATCTGTGGGCGTCCGGCGTACGCCTGGAAGCCAATCCCAACGATAAACTCATGCCGTCGTTAACAACGATTGGCGCTGCCATTGAACGCCTGGCTTTTGAACCCAGCAAACGCACCGGTGATTATGAACTTTGGAGCGACACTACCGCCAGTTTGCAACGTTTAACGTTGGGCGTTCTGATTGCTGCACTGATTGGGCTGCTGATAGGAATCCTTAACGGCGCCATACCGCTGGTGCGCGCGAACCTGTCACCATATATCACCATACTATCGCTGATTCCCCCGATGGCGATTCTGCCCATCCTGTTCATTGTGTTCGGGCTGGGGGAATTATCGAAAGTAATGCTGATCGTGATTGGTATTACGCCGTTTATCATGCGGGATCTGCAGGCCAGGACCTTGGAATTGCCCGCGGAGCAACTCATCAAGGCGCAAACCCTGGGCGCTTCCACCTGGCAAGTCATGGTAAGAGTCATCATTCCTCAAATTCTGCCGCGCTTGATACAAGCCGTGCGGCTTTCGCTGGGGCCTGCCTGGCTGTTCCTCATTGCGGCGGAAGCCATCGCGGCGGAACAGGGCCTTGGTTACCGCATTTTTCTGGTGCGGCGTTATTTGTCCATGGACGTTATTCTTCCCTACGTGGTTTGGATTACGGTACTGGCGTTTTTAGCCGACTGGCTGCTGCGCCAGATTTCTTATCGCGCATTTCCCTGGTTCCATAGCCAGTTGCAGGACAAGTCATGAGTTTCATCGAAGTCAACGATATCTGGAAAACCTACGGCGATAACGTGGTTCTGGAACGGGTAAAAACCAACGTGCATGCCGGCGAGTTCATCACCATTGTGGGCGCCTCCGGTTGCGGTAAAACCACGTTCCTGAAAATGCTGTTAGGCACGGAATATCCGACGCGCGGAAAAATTTTATTGAATGGCAAGCCCATTCCGCAGGAACCGAGTGAAGACCGCGGCATTGTATTCCAGAAATATTCCGTGTTTCCGCATCTGACTGCGCTGCAAAATCTGGTGCTGACCATTGAGCTGGAACAATCCCGCTGGCTCGCGCATTTGTTTGGATCCGCATACCGCCTGGCGGATGAACAAGCGCGCGAAATGCTGGCGATGGTTGGTTTACAGCACGCGGCAAACCAATATCCCCATGAACTATCCGGCGGCATGCAACAACGCCTGGCGATTGCCCAGGCACTAATGAAACAACCGAAAGTGTTGCTGCTCGATGAACCGTTTGGCGCGCTGGACCCCGGTATCCGCGCCGATATGCACGAGCTGATTCTGAAGATCTGGAACCAGACCAAGATCAACGTCTTCATGATTACGCATGATTTGAAGGAAGGCTTTTACCTCGGCACGCGCCTTTGGGTGATTGACAAAATCCGGCACGATGCCCAGGCGCCCAATGCTTATGGCGCCACGATCACCTACGACATTCCGGTAGGTCAATGTGACAATTCCACACTGAATGAAATTGATCAATCGCTCGAACACAGCCGCAAGGAACATGCTGCATGAAGGGGAAACACCATGAATGATAATCTGTTATATGAAGACCGCATCGCGGGCGGTTGCCATTGGTCGCTGCGGATGCGGCGCGGCACGTCGCTGCGTCTCATCGATGAAGAAGGCGGCGCCAACATCGGCATGTTGTTTTACAATCTCGATAATCTACTGGAGCGCTATAACGCGCCCGATACCTTAAAATGCCAGCACACCTTTAAACTCACCAAAGGCAACTGCCTGTATTCGGATATGGGCAGAATCTTCTGCTCCATCGTGGAAGATACCGCCGGCTGGCATGAAACCGTCTGCGGCAATCTGAACCGCGCCATGGTCAACAAAAAATGGGGCGAACATTCCTACCAGGATTACCGTAACGGCTGGTACCAGAACGGGCACGACAGTTTTCTGGTGGAACTGGCCAAGTATGGCCTGGGCATCGAAGACATGGCGGCCAACCTTAATCTGTTCAGCAAAGTTGAAGTAGATAAGGAAGGCAGCCTGCGTTATGTCCAAAACAACAGCAATGCAGGCGATTACGTCGAGCTGCGGTTTGAGATGGACACGCTCGTCGCGCTGCACACCTGCCCGCATCCGCTCAATGACGCCAAAGACTATCCCCGAAAACCTTTCCATTACCAGATTCGTAAAGCGCCGCCCGTCGCGGATGATGATTTTTGCAAAAACTTCCGGCCGGAGAACCGGCGTGGATTCAAAAACAATGACATCTACCACCTCGGCATGGAGAGTTAAGCCATGATAAAGGAAAGTTCATTGCGGGCGGATAACGCTGTTTACCGCGAAACAGTGCCGGCCGGTGACTATTTCATGAAAGCCGTGAATAAAGGCCAAACCGTCCGCATCCTGGACCTGGAAGGCAACCAGGCGGCTGACACCTTATTCTACAACGCCGCTGATCCGGCGGAACGTTACAGCGCCATGGATACCATTCGCGAACAGGGCAACATCTACCTCACTGCCGGCACCAAACTTATTTCCAACCTGGGGAACGTAATGCTGGAAATTGTCGCGGATACCTGCGGACGCCATGACACCTTGGGCGGCGCTTGCGCCACGGAAAGCAACACTGTGCGTTATGCCCTGGAAAAAAAGTGCATGCACGCCTGCCGGGACAGCTGGATGCTGGCGGTCGCCGAAAACGCGGCATTCGGCATAAGCAAGCGCGACATTACCCACAACATTAATTTCTTCATGAATGTGCCCGTCACTGCGGATGGTGGCTTGACCTTTGAAGACGGGATTTCAGCGCCGGGCAAATATGTGGAGATGAAAGCCTGTATGAATACCATTGTGTTGATCTCCAATTGCCCGCAATTGAATAATCCCTGCAATGGGTACAATCCGACGCCCATTGAGGTGCTGATCTGGGACTAGGATATTGACATTTAATCGACGGGACGGCCCGTAAGATTTACGTTACACAGCAGGACGGCCTGCCACTGAGACGAAGATAGTTAACAATATGTTTACCAAAGTTCTCATTGCCAACCGCGGCGCCATCGCTACACGCATTATACGCACGCTGAAGAAACTCGGCATTGAATCCGTTGCCGTTTACAACGCTGCCGACAGGGATTCGTTACATGTAATAAACGCAGATTTGGCTTATTCGCTGGGTAAAGGGCGCGTTTCCGAAACTTATCTTGATCAGGATAAATTGTTTGAAGTCATCCGCCAAAGCGGCGCGCAAGCGGTGCATCCCGGTTACGGCTTTCTGAGTGAAAATCCTGAATTTGTAAAACGCTGTGAAGCCGAAGGCATCGTATTCATTGGCCCAACCACTGAGCAAATGCGCGCCTTTGGCTTAAAGCACACCGCACGCCAGCTCGCCGAGGACAATAAGGTTCCCTTGTTACAGGGAACCGGTTTATTGGATTCGATTGACGAAGCATGCTCGGCAGCGGCGCATACCGGTTATCCCGTAATGTTGAAGAGCACCGCGGGCGGCGGCGGTATCGGCATGCAGTTGTGCAGGAATGAAGACCAGTTAACCAAAGCCTATGACAGTGTGCGCCGCTTAAGCCAGGCTAATTTTTCCAATAGCGGGGTATTTTTGGAAAAGTTTATTGAATATGCGCGGCATATCGAAGTGCAGGTGTTTGGTGACGGCAAAGGCAATGCTGTGGCGTTCGGTGAGCGGGATTGTTCCAGCCAGCGGCGTAACCAGAAAGTCATTGAAGAAACACCGGCGCCAAATTTGCCCGCTAATGTCCGGCTACAATTGCATGAAACCGCCACGCGCCTGGTCAGTGCCGTTAACTACCGCAATGCCGGCACCGTGGAATTTGTTTTCGATCAGCAGACCAGCCGGTTTTATTTTCTGGAAGTCAACACCCGCCTGCAGGTGGAACACGGTGTCACGGAACAGATATATGGTATCGACCTGGTGGAATGGATGATCAGGCTGGCGGCCGGTGAACTTGGCGACATCAAAACACTGGCGGCGCAATTCAAACCCAAAGGCCACGCCATTCAGGCGCGCGTTTATGCTGAAGATCCCAACAAGGATTTTCAACCCTGTGCGGGACTGCTGAGCGAAGTGCGCATTCCCGAAAAATACAATGTGCGCATCGATCACTGGATCAGTACCGGCACCGAGGTTTCCCCGTTGTTTGATCCAATGCTGGCCAAGGTCATTGCCACGGCCGATGACCGGGCGGCGGCAATTACGCTGCTGGATGAAACCCTGGGTGACATGCGTATTTACGGTGTGGAAACCAACATACCTTATGTGCGCGGTGTACTCAAAACCGGTATATTTGCACAGGGTCAAATCTACACGCGTTACCTCAATGAATTTTCCTATGCCCCCGCCACGATCGATGTCGTCAGCAGTGGCACCATGACCACGATTCAGGACTATCCCGGCCGCGCGGGTTACTGGGATGTGGGTGTTCCACCCTCCGGTCCCTTTGACAGTTATTCCTTCCGCTTGGGTAATCAATTGTTGGATAACGCGCAAAACGCGTCAGGACTGGAAATGACACTGAATGGTCCCACACTGAAATTCAATTGCCCAACTTACATCGTGTTAACCGGCGCGGCAATGCCAGCCACGCTGGATGCTGAACCGGTTGCATATTGGCAAGTTATCCATGTCGCGGCGGGGCAAACCCTAAAAATTGGCAAAGCCACAGGCGCCGGCGCCCGTTCCTATCTGCTCATAAAAGACGGCATTCAATGCCCGGATTATCTTAATTCAAAATCCACGTTTACCCTGGGTCAGTTTGGCGGCCATGCAGGACGCGCGTTGCGCGCGGGTGATGTATTGCACATTGCCCGCCATGATCATACGTGCGCGCTACGGCAACTACCTGCGGCCTTATTGCCCGAAATCAGGTACCAATGGGAATTACATGTGATCTATGGCCCGCATGGCGCACCGGATTTTTTTACCAATAACGACATCAATACTTTCTTCAATACCGATTGGGAAGTTCACTACAACTCCAGCCGCACCGGCATCCGGCTGGTCGGTCCCAAACCGCAGTGGGCCCGCACCGACGGCGGCGAAGCGGGTATGCATCCTTCCAACATTCATGATAATGCTTATGCCATTGGCGCGGTGGATTTTACCGGTGATATGCCGGTGATTCTCGGACCGGACGGCCCGTCGCTTGGCGGCTTCGTCTGCCCCGCCACGGTCATCAGCGCGGATCTTTGGAAACTGGGCCAGTTAACAGCAGGCAACACCGTTCGCTTCATTCCGGTCAGCATGGAAGATGCGGTTGAACTGGAACACGCGCAAATTACTGCTATTAACCAACTCGAACCGGTCACTCATTCAATTGCCGTGACACAACCCGCGGCGGCTATTATTAAAACCATTAGCGCAGCAGTCAACGGTAACAAAGGAAACGGTGTGCAAGTGGTTTACCGCCCTTGCGGTGATAAATATCTGCTGGTGGAATACGGCCCCCTGGTGCTGGATATCGAGTTGCGCTTCCGCGTGCATGCCTTGATGTTATGGCTGCAAGAGCATCGCTGCAATGGCATGCTGGAGTTGACCCCGGGTATTCGTTCGCTGCAAATTCATTATGACAACCAGGTATTACCGCTTGCGCAATTGTTGTCGCTGTTGGAGAACGCTGAACAGGCGTTGCAACATATCGAACATCTGGAATTACCCGCGCGTATCGTTTATCTACCCCTGAGTTGGGATGACAACGCCTGCCAACTGGCTATTCAAAAATACATGCAATCGGTGCGCAAGGATGCGCCGTGGTGCCCGAGCAATATAGAATTTATCCGCCGTATTAACGGTCTTGACAGTATCGCACAAGTCAAGGATATCGTATTCCAGGCCAGCTATTTGGTTATGGGGCTGGGCGATGTGTATCTGGGCGCGCCAGTCGCCACACCCATTGATCCACGTCACCGTCTGGTGACAACCAAGTACAATCCGGCGCGCACCTGGACCGCGGAAAACTCCGTGGGCATTGGCGGTTCTTACTTATGCGTCTACGGTATGGAAGGCCCGGGTGGTTACCAGTTTGTAGGACGCACTCTGCAAATGTGGAACCGTTATCACCAAACGCCGCAATTTGCCAAGCCGTGGTTATTGCGCTTCTTCGATCAAATCCGTTTTTATGAAGTCAGCGCGGATGAACTATTGAAGATCCGCGAGGATTTTCCCAAAGGCCGCTACACCATCAGTATCGAACCCGCAACATTCAGCCTGCATGAGTACCGTGCGTTCCTCCAACAACACCGGGAAAGTATCGATGCCTTCACGGCGCGCCGGCAACTGGCCTTTGATGAAGAACTGCAACGCTGGATCGCATCAGGTCAAATCAATTTTGAATCGGAACAACACCTCGCCCGCGAAACGGGAGAAGAAGAAACATTGCCCAGTAACTGCATCGCCATTGACAGCCCGGTCGCGGGCAGCGTGTGGCAACTGATGGTGAAACAGGGTGATGTGGTCAGTGAAGGCCAGACACTGGCCATACTGGAATCCATGAAAATGGAAATCGAAATCGCCGCGCCCCATGCCGGCGCCGTGTATGCGATCAATCGCAGTGAAGGCAGCCAGATCAGCGCCGGGCAGGCGCTTTTGATCCTCCAGGCATAAACCGTGATGTTGCAAACTACCGCTGAACTTCATAAACCGCCTGGGGATTGGCCTTGGCGGACCGTGCGCGGCATGGACGCCGCGCCCAAGCGTACAGGGAAGTATTCACAGCGTGTCCGTCAAGGCCAATCCCCAGGTGGTTTAATCGTTGCGGCTGCAAGGTAAATAAGGTTGAAACAGCATTAATAAGGGGCGTGGATTGATGGATATGACCATTAGAGGTTTATTAAGCGCTTATCAACAGCGGCTACTGACGCCGGAACACGTTATCGAGCACCTGTTGAATCAATGCGACCGCTACGCGGATCACAACATCTGGATTTCGCGGCTTAGCCGCGAACAAATTCAACCTTATCTGGACAAACTGGCAAATCACTCTCCGGCGACACTGCCTTTATATGGAATTCCTTTCGCCATCAAAGATAACATTGACCTGCAAGGCATACCGACCACCGCCGCCTGCCCGGCTTTTGCTTATACGCCCAAACAATCAGCCTTTGTGGTGCAACAGTTGATTGACGCCGGTGCGATTCCGGTTGGCAAAACCAATATGGATCAGTTCGCCACAGGCCTCGTGGGCACGCGTTCACCGAACCCTTGGGGACCCTGTAAAAACGCATTTAATAAAGACTATATTTCCGGCGGTTCAAGTTCCGGGTCCGCGGTTGCGGTGGCGCTGGGACTGGTGTCGTTTGCACTGGGCACCGATACGGCGGGTTCCGGGCGAGTACCCGCGGCGTTTAATAATCTGATTGGTGTTAAACCAACGCGCGGCCTGCTCAGCAATACCGGTGTTGTACCGGCCTGCCGCAGCCTTGATTGTGTCAGTATTTTTGCCCTTACCACCGACGACGCCAACGCGGTGTTAAGCGTGACGGCGTCCTATGATGCCGATGACGACTATGCCCGCTGCAATTCGTTCGATAACAATCAGCGCCATTATGGTAGTGCGGCCACACCCCTGACATTTGCGGTACCCAAGCCTGGCCAGTTAACTTTTTTTGGCAGCGCATCAGCACAGCAATTGTTCTTCGACAGCATTAACAAGCTGAAAGAAATGGGTGCCCGCATTCATGAGATCGACTTCTCGCCGTTCCTGGATGCCGCGCGTTTATTGTATGAAGGGCCCTGGGTGGCGGAACGTTATGCCGCCATTGAAAAATTGATTCATGATCAGCCGGAATCATTATTACCGGAGATAAGAACCATCATCGGTGGTGCCGCAGGTAATTCCGCGGTCGACTGCTTCAAAGCCGAATATCAATTGCAGCATTACCGTAAGCTGGCTGAAAACATTCTTGCCAAAGTGGATTGTATCGTAACGCCAACCGCAGGCGCGATCTACACCATCAAACAAGTGCAAGCTGACCCGATCAAACTCAACAGCAACCTCGGTTACTACACCAACTTCATGAACCTGCTGGACTGCGCCGCGGTTGCGGCGCCGGCGGGGTTTCTTACCAATGGTTGTCCGTTCGGCATTACTTTCTTTGGGCCCGCGATGGCCGACCGCAAACTGCTTTCCATTGCCAACATGTGGCAACAACACCTGCGGTTAAGCCCCGGTGCGCTCGGGCAATCCTTGCCACCCACACAAGCCTCGGAAATAGCATTTAACAATAGCACACCGGTTGTGGTATGCGGCGCTCATTTAAAAGGATTGCCCTTGAATTGGCAACTCACCGAACGTGGCGCAACATTCAGGGAACCAACGCAGACCGCGGCGAAATACCGGATGTACGTATTGCCTGGCGGATCACCGCAGCGTCCCGGTTTGATTCGTGACGAGCTGAATGGCGCGGCTATTGAAGCGGAAATCTGGGAAGTGCCCAAGGATCAATTTGGCAGTTTTGTCGCCAACATACCCTCTCCCCTTGGCATTGGTAAAGTGGAACTCAAGGACGGACGTTGGCTGCCGGGATTTATCTGCGAAGCGTATAGTGTAAACAATGCGCGCGAAATTACGGGATTTCAGAGTTGGCGAAAATACCTGGAAACAGAATCAGCATAACCATGGCCTGCCAAATCCTGGTCAATAAAATCCTCGCCATAAAAATCATGACATTAAATTACTGGCTCACCCGGTTGTAATCAAATCAACACAATAAAAGACTTAAATAATTGATATAAAATGTATACACCGAGTATGAATGATATTACAAACACCACGATGCTGGTAATATCGAAGGTCAATTTTTCGAATCTGGTGTCCATGTAGAAACTATAGTTGCAGAATTTCAGGTTGTCGCCCTCTCTCGCATAAAGAGAATTGAGCGCCGATTAAAGCAGATAATCCCATGACTACAACACCCAAACTCATCGATCAGGCGCT
Source organism: Gammaproteobacteria bacterium (assembly GCA_022627515.1). Taxonomy (GTDB): domain Bacteria; phylum Pseudomonadota; class Gammaproteobacteria; order SZUA-152; family SZUA-152; genus JAKEGK01. The sequence goes on along the minus strand of JAKEGK010000119.1, from coordinate 1,484 downwards.
CCTTGCCCAATTAACCAACGAAGCCGTCGGGTCAGCGCGCTTGCGCAAAAATTATAATTTCCATCCACGTCTGGATGATCCCGTGCAACGTTTATGCAATGCCATGGAACCAGATACTTATGTGCGGCCCCACCGCCATCCGCAAGAAGACCGCTGGGAACTATTTTTAACGATAGTAGGTCAGGCACTGGTATTGACTTTCGACGATCGCGGCAAAATAACTGACCGCATCGAACTCTGCAGTACCGGTCCCGTCTATGGTATCGAACTGCCAACGAACACCTGGCATACCGTGTGCTCTTTAAAAACAGGCACGGTGTTGTTTGAAGTCAAGAAGGGTCCTTATCAACCACTCACGGATAAGGATTTTGCAAACTGGGCGCCAAAAGAAGGTGATCCAGACTGCGCCAGGTTTGTTGCGTGGTACAAACACGCCATTATCGGTGCTATACCGCCGGCACGGTAAAATTTTCTATTCGCCGGCAAATCATGCCTGATACTTAGAAGTTCGCCGCTTCGACTTCAAGAAACGCCCCGTTAATATTCATGCCCATGAGTTCATCGAAGTCTTTCATTTTCTCCCATTCATGCAAATCGAGCGTTTTGCGGATTTCACTGTCCATGAGTCCTTGCTTGTACCCTGCCTCGATTCCCGCGTAAAAATCGGCCATGCGTTTATGCATCGCTAGCCACGTCGTCTTTTGTCATTAAAGGTCCATGCCCCGGTACAATCGTGTTTATATCCATGTTGGTTATCTGCGCCAATGTATCAATCCAGGTTTTCACATGCGCATCGCGAAAACTCGGTGTCATGGTATGAACCAGAATATCTCCGCCAATTAAAAGTTTGTCGCGCGGTATATATACCATCATGTCGCCCGGCGTATGCGAACCTTTGGGGACCCATAAAGTCATCTCGACTCCCGCCAACTTCACCATTGTTTTTGTGTTTTCCGCATAGACTGTTTTGGCGGCAACCGGTTTGGTTTTGGGGAAACGCAAACCGGTCATGCTTTCAACCAACGCTATCCACTCGTAGCCGAATTGCTCCACAAGCTCCCTGCATTTTTCCGCGCTGATTATTTCCGCTCCCGGGAATTCACTGTTACCCAGCACATGATCGCCGTGGTGGTGACTGTTGATGATATGCGTGACCGGTTTGCCGGTAATTCCCTCAATGACTTTTTTCAAGTGGCGGCCGATTTCGTCGGTAAAACCGGTATCCACAAGAATGACCCCCTTGTCACCAATGATGACGGTGCTATTAACCATGTAACCGTGATTTTCCTTGGAAGGAATACCGACAGGTCCAAGCAGCGCATAAACCTGGTCATTAATTTTCACAATATCAGGTTTGGCCAAGACGCCTTCGGCTGCCGCCACGGCGCTGCCGGCGCAATATAAAAGTATTAATGTGAGGCAACCCGCCAATCCGCGTTTCCTGAGCAGTTTTTTCACCGGATTTTTAACCTGTTTCATAAAGT
>JAKEGK010000118.1 GCA_022627515.1 Gammaproteobacteria bacterium | reverse complement strand
GAATCGGCCCTTCTATTCGAACTGATAACATCAGCTCGAATGGGTCGGATTCGCTCTAAACTTTAGTTAATTCAACGCGACGATTTTTCTCCCAGACAGCCTCGCCACTACCCAAAACAACCGGATTTTTTTCGCCGAAACTCACAGTCTCTATTTGGCTCGAACTCACTCCCATTGATATCAGCAAATCACGAATTGCATCGGCTCGGCGCATCCCCAGTTCTTTGTTGTAAGCATCTGTCCCACGCTCATCGGCATGGCCCTCGATACGAATTAATTTGGCATGCGTCTTTAAACGCTCGACGTGCGCTTCTATGGCTTGACGAACATCAGGACGTACTGTTGCGTCGTCGAAATCAAAGTAAAATACTGTATCCAAAGTAACATCGGGCGCCGGTTCAGCCTGGGCAGGTTTCGAAACAATCGCCGGTTCCGGCACAGCTTCCTGTGCTTGGGGCTGTTCTGCGACTTCGGACGTATTGGAGCATCCGGCTAAAAACGCCAAAACAATAAAAACTACAACTACGGCATAAAACTGCTTTTTCATATACATCTCCGCCTTGCGCACGCTATTGCATATCCGTCTAAAAAAAATCACATTAACTGATGTGCCGATGTGCAATATTTGGTAAATAAGACTTTGCTCAACTGCGACACGCCTTGATAATTTGTATAAAGCTCCAAAACGGCCATTCGGCTGGTCAAAGTGGTTCTAACCATTCCGCAATCAGTGTGGTCACTAAATACTGTAAACCAGTTAATTAATAGCAAATAATCCGCGAATTTCGACCGGCAATCACAATTTATGAGAACCAGGTCTGACTTTTACCCACATTGAAAAGCCAAATACATCAAGGGATGCCAGGAGGCTGGAGCCCATCTATTAAATGCAGCTTATTCACTGCTATCCAATTTCATTAAAGCGGCAGAGCTCGTGTATGCCGCACATGGTGTGGAAGAGGTTTATTCGGCCTTTTGCTACGGATTAAAAACGGCGCCAATAGTTTTTCTTCGAAATGACGGGAAAAATTAAAATCCCGCTCGCCTTTGTAAAAAAGTGATAAAAACAATAGACACTGGCGTTCGCTGGTATGGCGAAAAAAGACAGCGCGCAATCGGATAAAACTTTCCCGAATTAAATACAATGTATGATCCGAATGGCGCTTACTTAATCCGTCCGCCAAACAAATATCCTCAAAACCGGATTCTGCATCTGCTGCTGGTGACCAAGATTTAACTTGTTTGATTTCTTAAGTAAGTGCCATTCGTGTACGATCCCCGGTTTTGGGATGTGGCGGTGTGCATCGAGTGCGTTTCCCGCCGCTAACACGCTATTAGCTGAAATACTGCATGAGACGTTGGCGCAAGATCATCGCAAACGAGGCGTCAGCACCAGAGTTTAGGGTAATAAAATGCGTTATAAAAATGTGAAGTTTGTTTAAGTACCGGGGTGTTCTGATCATAGCAAATTACCAATTATTCAATTAGTTAAATTGGTTACCATTCTTTGTCACATCTTCACATTTTGCACCGGTTGCTGTTTTGCCGGAAATTTCGCATCGGCGATCAACCGATAGGCGTGTAACGCGTTAACTATTAGTAGTAAAAATTATAACTATGTTGATTGCGTTCATTGACGCAGTTAATAAAAGCAAAGTGTTTCCAATATCACGAAAAAGGCATTTGAATCCTTGACGCAAAGAAAGTTAAGGGTGTGCGACAACATGGTTTTAAGTGATTGCGAACGATGTTTACTGACTCGCTGTAAAGCAATTTGAGGAGGAATTATGAAAGTGAAAGCAATAGTCACTGCTTTGGCGCTTGGCATGGTTTCTACTGCGTATGCCATGGATACATCGGATGTAGAAGATATATCGATGCAGCCGGTGGATTCAGAAGTTGAGCTTCCTGAAACTGAAAAGCGTGTACTGAGCTTGCCTGAAATGGCTGCGGACAAAGCAATGGAACGTGCGCAACAACGTGAAGGTTATGGTTTGTCACGCGCCAATATGGCGAGAGGTGTGATGGAAGAGATACCCGGTGATGACGATCCGGGCGACACGGCGGATGACATGGACGACATGGCTATTGCAGCCAAAGCAGCCGCGCAAGATGCTGCTGATGCAGCGGAAACGGTTGCCAATGCCACTGAAATGGCTCAAGAAGTTGTATCCAACGCCACTGAAAAAGCGCAAGAGGCAGTGGCTAACGCTACCAACACCGCTCAAGAAGCGATTGCAAATGCTCGTAACGCCGCTGAACATGCTGCGGAGCAAGCGGCGGACCGGCGCCCAGGAGTGTAAAACCACTGATATCGTTAGACGTAGTTCGATATGCCCCTTCCTTCGCCGGAAGGGGTTTTTTTTGCCGTAGTAAACAATGATAACAAAGTTTGTTTTAATAAGCGGTCTTTCCACGAGGAAGGCCGTACTCTTCCACGTTCTGATAATTTGTCTGAGTATCGCCACTGTTGGCCATGCGGATGATACTGATGTGGCGTTACAATGGTATCAAAAAGGCAAACAAGCGTTCTCCCGGAAACAATATTCAGAGGCAATCGATGCTTTTAAAAAGGCTTTTGACCATGGCTATGATGAAGCCAGGCTTCACCATGCCTGGGGAGCAGCATTGTATCAAACCCGGCAATACAATGAGGCGCAGCAGCATTTCCTCAAGGCTCTCAAAGATCCGGCGTTTACCCAGCTTGCTAATTTAAATCTGGGTCTGGTTGCGCTCCAGCAAAATCAAAATGACCAGGCCATTTCCTGGTTTTTGAAAGCCAGGGACAATGGCGACTCCCACAAGGTTCGTATCCTCGCCGAGGAAATGTTGCATCGTATGAATTACAGTGCGGAGGAATCATTGCTTCCGGAAGCGACGATTGTCTATATTTCAATGAAAGCAGGGTACGAGGATCAGGCCTATTCAATTGCCCTCGACGAGGTTGGAGCAAGTGATCAGTTTCTGCAATTTAATTTATATGCGTCGATGCGGATATTGGGTGATGAATATAAAGGTGTCAATGCGAATTTCAATGTGTTTTCATTACAGAACCGGGAATCACAAGACACAGAGGTGTCCACCATGATGATGCAGTTGGGCTATTACAAAAAACAGCCTCTATGGCGTGTAAACAGTAATTTGGGTGTCACGCCAAGTTACCTGGCGGGCGAGCCATATACCACGGCGGTAAGTGCCGACTTGCAATTGCAGTATAACCTTGTCAGATCAATGACACTTGGCGGATTATTGAGTTACGAATCCGTGAAAGCAGAATCGGCGGAAGTGGACTATGCGGCGGGTCAAATCGTGAAGAGCCGCGTTCAGCTCAAGCAGAATACAAACAGGAGCACTTATTATCTGACCTGCCAATATGAAAAGCACGATCTCCATGACCGCACGTTAGGATCAAATTTTTACAGCTATTCACCCACCCGGCGAAGTATTCAGTTGCAGCATCGTTATCAATTAAGACAAGCATGGTCTGCCATAACGAAATTGCGCTATCGCCGTAGCGAATACGCCGATGTCAATCAGATTGACGGTGAAATAAAACCGCGGGTTGAAGATCAAATTGAGGCGGGTTTTACGCTTAGTTATTTGCTCAGCCGGCACGCTACGCTGTTGATGGGGATACTGCATACCGACAATCGGTCAACCTGGGAGCAGTATACTTATCAACGTAATGAGTATACCGTTGGAATGGAATGGTTGTTTCTATAGAATGAATCGGCTTACAGGACCGAGTGGTGTAACCTTCGCTGGCAATAAAACCAGGCAGGCTCGGGCCCGCAAAACCATGGTGGTCTGGTTACCAGAAGGAGATGATCAGATCCTGCAAGACTCGTGAGGTAAATGTGTAACACGTATCAGTATGTGATTTCGTGCGAGATCAACCAGTTCCGAGTGTATGGATCAGTAGCGTGGGTATATTGTTAAACGTATTGTTAAACGGGACAGAGCCAATAACTCTCGTTTTATCATTTACTGGGATAGTTGTGGAGCTAATTTCTTTTTCAGCTGATTTATAAGGAGATATCATGAGTTTGTTTTCCCGAATAAGCTAACGGTGGTGATTAGTTTTTTACCTGTAAGGTGCAAGACAATTGCAAAACTTGCACAGCCTTAGAATTTTCTGATGCGAAATATTAACATTTCTGTTTACTATAATAAGTAGCTTGTAACGAGTGTGTAGGCTGGTATCTTTTAACTAAAATGGTGCGGGATATTCCCGCCGGATTGTCGCTATTTCGGCATTGACCTCATCGGATAACTTGAGGGATATGGAATCGATATTGGTCTTTAATTGTGTCATGTTGGTGGCGCCAATGAGTGTTGAACTGACGTATGGTTTGCTGTTGACGAATGCGATAGCCATCTGACACACATCCAGTTCATGGCGTTTTGCCAACTCGGCATATCGACTAACCGCTGCGTCGGTTATTGGGGTAATACGGTGTTCTGGCCGCGTCTCAATTGTGAGTCGCGCACCTTCCGGACGGGCGCCATTGAGGTATTTTCCGCTTAACAAACCCCGGCACAGGGGAGACCAGGCTAATAAGCCACAGTCTTCATTGATGGCGATTTCGCTGAAGTCAGGTTCAAAGTAACGGCAAAGCAGCGAATACTCATTCTGGATGGATACCACGCGCGGCAGGTCATGTTGTTCTGCCAGTTGCAGCCATTTCGTAATACCCCAGGCGGTTTCGTTGGACAGACCAAAATGACGGATTTTGCCGGCCTGAATTTGTTCCTTTATGGTGTGCAATACTTCGAGGAAATTGTCCTGTTCTTTTTGTACATTGAATTTTGGAGCGTAATTCCAGGTTTTGCCAAAGTGATAGGATCCTCGGTTGGGCCAATGCAATTGATAAAGATCGATATAATCCGTCTGCAATCTTGTCAGGCTGCCTTCAAGCGCAAGCCGGATGTTTTCTTTGTTGATGATGCTGCCGTCTCTGATCCAGGCTAATCCCGGTCCGGTAATTTTTGTGGCCAGAATTACTTCGTCGCGCCTTTTCCGCGACGCAAACCATTTGCCTATGATCGTCTCTGTTGTGCCAAAGGTTTCTGCGCTGGGTGGTATGGCATACATTTCGGCGGTGTCAAAAAAATTTATCCCTCGTTCGAGCGCATAATCCATCTGCTCAAAGCCCTCCGCCTGTGTATTCTGAAAGCCCCAGGTCATCGTGCCCAGACCAATCGCGCTGATTGCCAATTCTGTTCGACCTAATTTTCGATATTCCATTTTGATTTCTATAACTTCTTATGCCTGGATCAATAAATAAATGCAAAATCAATGGCATCAGACTTTGTTGATTTTGTAATTTCTAGACTATGTGAGCAGTAAGAGCTAACCTGTATAATAACATTATAGAATATTAGCCGGGGTAAAGAGGAGAGGGCAGAATTCATATGTAAATTAAAAGTTTCAGCCGCCATTAATTTTCAAGGAGGCGAGTAAGCAGCAAATAACGCGGATTTGTTATATAAGCTGTTTATAATATATCCGCCGTTATTAACTAAATGGATCCCGATTGAATGTATAATTAACACTGGCACCGTTAATTATTTTGTACAAAACCGGGAGAGATGTATGGCATTTCAGCGCCTTTTCAGGATTGCATTTTGTTTTACCCTGTATACGAGCTCCGCCATACCGATAAACACCTTTGCCGAAGACAACGAATATTATTCCACCTGGGAACTGCAACACTCCGGCAAATACAGACTCGTCTGGTATTATGCTGCGAAAAAGGATTTCGATAACAATCAACCCAATAAGGTGCTGGTGCATGATAAGGAATTTCTCATTCGCCCGGATGTCAGGCCGCCCACAATAAACGGCATCTATCTGCTGGAATATTCCAGAGTCAAGGAAGGCGAAGAGGTGCTTGACATTGGAACAGGATCCGGCATTCACGCTATTTTTGCCGCCGAAAAGGCAATACATGTCGTTGCCACCGACATATATCCACCTGCCATAGAGAATGCCAAAACCAACGCACAGCTACACAGTGTTGATCATAAAATTGATTTTCGTGTCGGTGATTTATTCGCGCCACTCAATGATAGAGAAAAGTTCGACGTCGTCTTCTTCAACATCAACTTCCCTTTTTCAGCAGGTGATAATGAACGTAACAGGCTGCATGAACGATTCTTCTCCGAAGTGCGCAAGTATATGAAACCCGATGCACGCATTTATTATCAAACAAGCTTTGTTAAAAATATTCCTTATATCTACGACATGCTGAACCGTAACGGTTTTCGCATCATGGAAATGCACATGGAGCATATGCTTCCATATCGCCACGAACCTCTTTTTATGATGATTCAAAGCCACTAAAGTCTGTTTTTAAAAATTAATGGGGAAATGGGTTCAGACCCGCGCAAGGTATTAATTGTTATAAGAAGGAGCTTAAATAAATCGGTGATTTAGCGCAATGACTCTTCTTGATTTGCTGTAGTACGATATCATTGAAGTGACGAACTCAACCAGACCGCCCATGATTTGGCAAAGATTCACTCGGCGTTTTTTCTCTGCTACAGAGTAAACAGTTATAAAGCACGGGAGATTCTGATTGAGTGACTGATTCGTCATGCCGGCGCGCTTTAAAGCATGTGCCGGCATGGTGTAAACGGGGACCGGCATCCGGAAATACAATGAAAATACTGGATTCCGGCATTCGCCGGAATGATTATAAGAATAAAATGTGCCGGGATTAAGCGCCATTGCAGGGCTAACCGGCGTTTAGCCTGGAATTTTTGCGTGTTCTGTCACAAAAATTAACTATTAATATCCGAACAATCGTTGCCGAGAACGATGTTATCAAACAAGAGAAATAGAACCTATCTCAAAATTGGTTTGTCAGCGATTTCGAGGGAGGATGTATTTCTAAACCGCCGGCGGTATAAAAGTATTTACAGCGTGTTTTGAAATACACCCTCCGAAGTCGGTAACTTGGATTCCGCGACTTCTTCTGTTGAATTGCAGTTGTGCGACAGGTTCCAATTAATGAGGTCAGCGTTAAATGTTTTCCCTGAAATTAATATTTTTTTGTGAATCATAATGAGCATCAACGAACTCATCCAGCCTTTAAACACGTTTTATACTGATAACACAGAATTAAGTATTGCGATTATTGTGACCTTGGTAATCGCGGTTTTGATAAAGCCAAAACAAATTGGAAAAATATTGGGTGCCGTGGCTACAATTGTCATTATTGGATATTTAATAGCGTCATTAAGCGGCATTGTGAGTAAAGGCGTTGATAAAAAAAACGCGGCTGGAGTCAGAACTGATAAACAATACTACAATTCTGAATGATAGCATGTAGGTCATTTGGATCGAAAATGACGCTGTACTGATACTCGAGCAGGGCAAGTCCATATTGAAACTACTCTGAACGACTCGTGCAAAGGGAAGGCTCCCATAACCAATTCCCGCCTCGAGTACAACACCCCTTAAAATAACGGCGGCGCCTACTGGGGTCGGAATTAAGTTTCGGCTAATATAAGCGGCTGTTGAGTTCTGACTTAATTATCTGATTACTATGCAGCCAATCGTTTCAATATCAAACCTGTCAAAGACTTATTCCAATGGTTTCCAGGCGCTGAAAAATGTAAACCTGGATATTCAGTCCGGGGAAATCCTGGCGCTGCTGGGTCCCAATGGCGCAGGCAAGACCACACTCATCTCGATTATCTGCGGGATTGTCAATGCCAGTACCGGCTCGGTAATTGTCGGCGGTCATGACATAATAGCGGACTACCGCATCACGCGCAGTATGATTGGACTGGTGCCGCAGGAACTGACGCTCGGCGCCTTTGATACCGTGTGGAATACCTTGTGTTTCAGCCGCGGACTGTTCGGAAAAATACCGGACCCTGCCTTTCTTGAGAAGCTGTTAAAAGATTTGTCACTCTGGGATAAGAAAAAAAGCATGCTCATGTTTTTGTCGGGCGGTATGAAACGGCGTGTGCTGATCGGTAAGGCGTTGGCGCACGAACCTGTGGTTCTGTTCCTCGATGAACCAACCGCCGGCGTTGATGTGGAGTTGCGTAAAGATATGTGGGCGCTGGTGCAACGCCTGCGCGAGTCGGGTGTCACAATTATACTTACCACGCACTATATTGAAGAGGCAGAGGCGATTGCTGATCGTGTTGGTATTATCAACCATGGTGAGTTATTGCTGGTTGACGACAAACACGCGCTAATGCACAAGCTGGGTAAAAGACAATTGATCGTGGAACTCGAGAAGAAAATTTCGGATTTGCCCAAAGCGTTAACCGAATGGACACTGGACCTGTCTTCGGATGGCAGCCGGCTGACGTACACGTATGACCCACTAAAGATAAAGACCGGTATCGATGGCTTGCTGCAAGCGATCAGGGAAGCGGACCTGTTGATCAAGGACGTGCACACGAAAAAGACCTCATTGGAAGAAATATTTGTTAGCCTGGTGAATACAAAAAAATGAATACCTACGCCATTCGAGTCATCTATAAATATGAAATGTTGCGCGCCTGGGAGACGCTGGCGCAGAGTTTCGCATCACCCGTGATATCCACCGTGCTTTATTTCGTGGTATTCGGATCGGCTATTGGAACTAGGATTGAAACCGTCGAGGGTGTGGGGTATGGAACGTTCCTCGTACCCGGTCTGATGATGCTGGCGCTTCTGACCCAGAGTATCGCCAATGCATCCTTCGGTATATTTTTTCCGAAATTCACCGGCACCATTTATGAAGTCATGTCGGCGCCGATTTCCATTGTTGAAATCCTGATCGGCTATGTGGGCGCCGCGGCGACAAAGTCGTTTATTATAGGCCTGATCATTCTGGGTACGGCGGGATTTTTTGTGCCTCTGCATATCGCGCATCCGGTGTGGATGATCGGCTTCCTGATATTGACCTGCATTTCTTTCAGCCTGTTTGGTTTTATTATCGGCTTGTGGGCCACCGATTTCGAGAAACTGCAGCTTATCCCTATGTTGGTGATAACGCCGATGGTTTTTCTTGGTGGCAGCTTCTATTCGATCGACATGCTGCCGCCGGCCTGGCAGACCGCCACTTTATTCAATCCGGTTGTTTATTTGATCAGTGGATTCCGGTGGAGCTTTTTCGAAGTAGCCGATGTAAGCGTGGAATTGAGCCTCGCCCTGGTGCTGGCGTTCCTGAGCATTTGCCTTGTTATCGTGTGGTGGATGTTCAAAACGGGGTATCGGCTGAAACAATAAAATTGATCTAAGCATTGTTCTAACAAAGGGGTCGAGTTAATACTCGGAACAAGGACCGAAATGGCGCTTAGTAAGAGTTTCCTTAAATTGTTGAACGACGATAACCTGCGCCGGAGCCGGCCTGTGTGGCCAGATGTGGCCTGCCATGTGACTTGAAACAAGATATCTATATACGTATATTTGCTATTAAACGCGCTACGTTGTTAAATATTAGCGAGCCTGAGTTAAGGTCACCATGCCCGAAATCACGTTGTTTACCATGTGAAAAATGACCGGCGAGTCAAATTCATATTTTAAAGTTTCATGAAAAAATGTTCGATAGAAAAGATATATGTAAAATATATGGTACCAAAGTTGTGCGTACTGGCTGATTTCAGTATTTTGATAATGACAGAAGTATCAAGTTGAAAGCGTTTGAACGCCGGTAATTCCCGATATGAAGTCAATCATACAGGCATTAAAACTTCGATTACGAGACCGGCCGGATAGTGAGTTGGAACAGGCCGTTATCCGGCTGGTTCTCGCTGGTTTGGTAATTTCCTATACGCTCTTCAATTATCATTCGAACGCACAATCCATTCCCCTGAACATTGTGGTAACCAGCGTATCGTTTTTGTTCGTAGCCGTATCGTTAGTTGCAATGATTATTTGGAAACCTGTGGTTTCCCCGGTACGCAGGTTGACAGGAATAACCATTGATACGGGCACGTTGTCCTATTTTATGCTGCAGGTTGGGGAGTTGGGAGCGGTTTTCTTTTCGGTTTATCTATGGGTAATTGTCGGCAATGGCTTGCGTTTTGGTAAAACATATTTATACATCGCCATGGCCACATCCATCATCGGCTTCGCCTATGTCGCAACACACAATCCATTCTGGTTAGAGCATTCAAGTGTAGCCATTGGTTTGTTAATCAGTTTTTTTGCATTGCCACTATACTATGCGGTGTTACTGGATCGCGTGCAAAAGACTAATCAATCGCTGGAGGCGCGGGTAGAGGAAAGAACGGTGGAATTGGCGCAGGCGCGCGATGACGCGTTGGCCGCCAATCGCGCAAAAAGTCAATTCCTTGCCAATATGAGTCATGAGTTGCGAACACCTCTGAACGCGATTATTGGTTACAGTGAATTGCTGGCGGCGCAGGCGCAAGAGGAAGGTAACAAAGAATCCATTCAGGATCTGGAAAATATCAAAAGTTCCGGCGAACATCTGCGCAATATGATTGGCGATATTCTGGATCTTTCGCGGATTGAAGCGGGCAAGATGCCATCAAAAACTTGTGAAGTCAATTTACGCGAGTTGACAAATTCTATCGCGGATACGCTTGGACACGAAATAAAGCGTCATAATAATAAACTGGTGGTTAATATCAGTGATGATGTGCCGCCGGATATTTATATAGATGGGGCTTTCCTTTATCGCATATTGCTGAATTTGCTAAGCAATGCCGAAAAATTTACCAGGGACGGCATGGTTGAATTAAAGATTGATCGCGTACATGTGGAAAACAGGGAGCATCTGGAATTTTGTGTGCGCGATACCGGTGTCGGAATAAAAGAGAATGAATTTAAAAATATATTTGAACCGTTTACTCAAGCGGATGCTTCATACACACGGCAATTTGATGGAAGCGGATTAGGTCTGACGATATGCAGAAATCTATGCCGACTCATGGGGGGAGAAATAACTATTTCCAGTCAAGTGGGAAGTGGAACAACGTTCAGCGTTCGCCTGCCTCTATTACGGGCCGAGCCGCGTGTGATTAGTAAGGCGGGTTAATTTAGGGAACTCCTGATTAAGTCGCTTACCGGCTTTTCGTTATTCCGGCGAAAGCCGGAATCTATAAAATTAAAAAACAGGATTTCGGCCCCGGCTAACTACATGCTGGGGCAGGCTTTAAAAGACACCCGCATAACGAAAGCGCAACTAATCACAGTTTTCTTAATTTGCTTTATATAACAGGCATTACCTCCAGAAAACATCATGAATAAAAAAACGATCCTGTTCAAGCTAAGTCTTATTGCTGGTGTTCTGCTCGCGCCTGTTTTGGTTTTCAGTGGCGGAATAGAGAATACGGTCGTTCGTTTTTCCGCTATGCCTTATGATCAAACCCTGGGATTTACCAAAAACAGGCTATTCATGGATCTTGTATCCCTGGCCGGTTGCATTCAACGCTCAAGTGAAGAAGAGCCTTGTGCTTATGTTTATGTCAATCCGCCGAAGTCAGAGATGATTGTCGAATTATGTCAGGACGCGGAGAGCAGGAAAAAGGGGTTGTATTACGTTGATGCAAAAGGCGCCGTAAAGCAGTACGTTTGGTTTAATTCCCAGTTTATGGACTGGGCTTGTGCCGAAAAAGCCAGTCCCGGCAATGCCAGTGAATACTGGGGTATCCGGTCCGGCCCCGGGGAATTCAACGCTTTGTTGTTTAATTTTTACATTAATCAAAATGCAGGCTACTACTATTTCAGGCTGATGCCGGAAGGTCAGACCCAGGTATTGGACAAACAAGTGGAGGACTTAACGTAACGATCGCGGCGCGTTCGATTGGCACAACAGTCATGACCCTTGGTATTTTTAAATGATACCTGCTTCTAAGCGACCGTATCCCTCTTAACTATTCCTAAAACTTTGTTCGCTGTTTATTAATAGGTTTGCATTTTGGTGCAGTGAATATTTACACCGGCCTCAAGTTGACATATCGATTAAATGGGTATAAATATAATAATCACACTTTGCACGTCTCTTTGTTTCTCGTCGGTATGTAATTTCTTTTTGATAGCGGGCATTTCGTCTGCAGGCGATGCTGTGCCGGGTAAAGCCAATACTAAAATATCATTTAGTCCCCGCAGTAATTCAAAAGCTTATTTGTTTACCAATATATTGCTCAAGGAGGGGTCATGAAGGTAAATAAAGTTTTCCGATGCAGTCAATACCAATCCAGCGCAGGAGCCTACAAGAAGCGCTATTTAATGCATTATTTGACTGTTGTCATCCTGACCGCCGTTTTTGTAAATCCGATCCTCGCCATGGCAAATAATGGAACGCCCGTGGAATGCACCAGCGCTGATCTGACTATTGTTGGAAAAAATGGTGGTCAGGATTTTCTATACAAGATTCGCGACGATTTAATCGTCAAGGTTACAGGGCCCTGTATTACCAAAGTAAAGGCTGAATTATCCAAACCCGCGGAATCTCAGGCTCTTAAATTATTGCTTGCCGGTGTGAAAATGACCGGTCTTGATATCAGCACACATCAGACTGAAAAAGATAAAAATATTATATTTGGATTCAATCTCGATCGTAAACCGAATGAAAAGGAAAACCGCGAGGCCTGGGATAAGCTGCTGCGAAAACAGGCGGACTACGTCATGAAT
>JAKEGK010000117.1 GCA_022627515.1 Gammaproteobacteria bacterium | reverse complement strand
TGCGGTCGAACAGATGAATGGAATACAAGCGGCGCATGCGATCATTAATTCCGCCAATGTCTGGCCCTTTAATCCCCGGGCATTGATTGGCATATTAATCGTCAACGTGATTCAGATTGTACTGACGCTCAATGAACTAATCGATGTGTTCAGATAAAAGAAGTTTAACATTGATTGTTACCCGGAGCGGTTGCGAATCAGCAGGCGGGACAGTATCAACATTGGCAGAAACAGCGTGAAATAACCCAGTGTTACAATGATGAGTTCCAGGCGCCAGTGAGCCATATTGCCGGCTTCCTGCCAGTGCCATAAAGGAAAGAAACCGTTGAGTGTCTCATAGAATGCACCGATGACGATGCTCGCAAACCATAATGTTCCAATAGGTTTATAATTACCGCGCGTCAAAGAATAAACCGGTCCAATGTAGCCAAACAGCAACGCCAATCCTTCGCTGCCGAGCACCAGGATTGCGCCGGTCACAAACATGCTCACCAGTGTGGGTAGCGATAAAACAATCTGCAAAAATGCAAATGCGGTTGCGGCAACACAGAGGACTATCCCGGCCAATCGCAAGCCGCCCGTTTGCTGGCGTTGCACGGGAACCGGCAACAGAAATGCCGTCGCAATGGCAAACCCATAGGACAACAAGCCATTGGCTGCCGTAAAAATCCAGTTGTCCGGCACGCCACTATAGTGGAAAACAAGCTGTGATTGGCCAATCAAAATATCGTACAGGAAACCTAGTGGCAGGCCGAGCAACATGCTTCGCCACAGGATAAAATAAATTTGCGCCGGTCTGATTCGGCGCAAACAAGCCAACGCAAACAGAATCAGCAGTTGCCCGCTAACCACGCTTGTAAAATTAAACCAATCCGCCATCGGTCCCAATTCCGCTCCTGTGCATGTTACACCATCAGATTCGATTGTCACCAGACTATATAAGATGTGGCCAAGCACATGACCATCAATTGCCGCCACCAGGGATAACAGCACAGCGCCGCCCTGCCTCGTGCATCCTTGCACTCGTCTTTGTCAAGCTAAAAGGAAATAATCAGAGGTTCCTTAGCAAGTAATTTAAAACATGATTGCCGCTAGTGAGCAAGGCGGCCGGCGGATTCAGGTGAACTATCACCTATATGCGTGCGATGGTAGCCGCCCTTGCCGGATAAATGACCAGCTCTCCACAAATAAGGCGCCAAACTATTTATAGCCGTTCAATGAATAAGTGTTCCTTAATAATAAGTTGATGCCTACTCTTGTTTAAACCTGATAACATGTAACACATTTGACACCGCATTAAAATATTCCAATTAACCAACTGGGCCACAGCAGAATTCGACCGCGTGCCGAAACAAAGCCTCGCGCGGGGAAGAATAAACTCCACTGGCCGCGCTGCAAACAGGTGCCGCATGGACGAGAAGAACATAGCAAAGCTCGACGACTCGCTGGTTCAGGCCGCCAAAGGGGTGCGCGTCCTGGATGCGTTGGCATGGCCGGCGGACGCCGAAGAGAAATTCCTCAGCGCCTGGCGCGCCGGCAAAGCCACGCTCCCCGATATCGAGCCTCTGCCGCGTGATTTAAGAGAAAACATCGCCGCGCTTGAAGCAATCGCCGGGCAGTGCCGCGAAGACGATCCGGCCGGGAAATTTCTGGGTGAAACCGCGCGAAGCTATGCCAACGCCGCGCGCATGCTGGGGGCGATCGGCACTCCGGATTTCACGCACTACTCGGTGAAACTTTACCGGCGTCCGGATCATTTGTACCGGCTGCAAAACCTGACCGCCGTGGAAGCCGCCCGCTTTTTCCTTACGACCACCGACGAACTCCTGGGAACCGGGCAACTTCAGCCCACCGATTTCGATACCAGTGCTAACGACTTTGCAGAGTGGCTGCAGGCGCAGGCCGATGAGTTCTTCGGACCCGGCGCGGTCCGGGTCAAACAGGATCCGGAACTGTCCGCGAAAGCCATCGCCGGCGCAAGCCGCATCAGGGTGCGCGCGACAGCGCAGTACTCGCAACTGGAAAAAGATCAGCTGCTGCATCATGAAGCCTTCGTGCATTCCGCGACCATGCTTAACGGCAAGCAACAACACAATCTCAAATCACTTGCCCTGGGAGCGCCACGCACGACGCGCACCCAGGAAGGCATCGCCGTGCTGGCTGAACTTGTCACCAATTCCATGGATATCGCGCGCCTGCGCCGGGTTGCGCTGAGGGTGATCGCCGTCCAGCAGGCGCTCGACGGCGCCGACTTCATCGAGGTCTTCAGGTTTTTTCTCGAAGCAGGCCAGTCCGAAGTCGAGTCGGTGCGCTCAGCGCAACGCATCTTCCGGGGCGGCGCTGTTCAGGGCGGCATCGTGTTCACGAAAGACGCCGTGTATCTGGCCGGCCTGCTGGAGGTCCATACCTTCATGCGCCTGGCCATCCGCGACAACCGCCCTGAGTTGATTCGCAACGTATTTGCCGGACGCCTTACCCTGGCCGATGCGCTGCGCCTTGCGCCGTTGTTCGAATCGGGGTGGCTGAGTCCGCCGCGTTACATGCCGGTCTGGGCGGCTGATTTGCGCCGGCTTGCGGCATTGATGGCGTACTCGGCTTTCGTTACCAACATACGCCTCGACAAGGTGTACTTGAACCGGATTATCGAACTGGAAGAGGAATCAGCCTAGCGCGCGTATTTCATCAGCAGCGCCAACAGCGGCAGGGAGAAAACATATGAAATCACTTCGATTCAGGCTTATCGCAGTTGTCTTGATTTTTGGTATAACCCCGTCTTTCGCGGCCGAATCCGCGAGCGAAGCGACACCGGACCATCCGTGGCTGCGGGATTCGTTTCTCTTCGTGCTGGGCGGCTACTTCTCGCGCTCCAACACCACGGTGGCAATGGCGCCGACCGGCGGCGGCACTGGACTTGCCATCAACTTTGAAGAGACGCTCGATCTGGAAGAACGGACCCTGACGCCCATCGGGGAGTTTTCCTGGCGGATAAACGAGCGTTGGCGGCTCGACATTGAATACTTCAAGATTGGCCGCGATGCGACGCGGGCGCTGGCGTCGGAGATTCAATGGGGTGACCTGGTCTTCCCCGTTGGCACCACGGTTGACTCATCCTTCGACTTTTCTGATACGCGCGTAAGCGCTGGCTATTCCTTCTTTAAAACACCCGACAAGGAAATCGGCGTTGGCCTTGGCCTGCATGTTTCGGGTATCGAAGCCAGTATCACCGCCGCGGGTGTTGGCGCCGAGGCAGCCGATGTGCTTGCCCCGTTGCCCGTAGTAAATATCTATGGGCTGTTCGCGCTCACCGGCGAATGGGCTATGCGGATACGCGTCGACTGGTTGTCGCTGACTTACGACCGGTACACCGGTGACGTGCGGGGCATTGGAATTGACGCGATGTACCAGCCTTTCCGCAACGTTGGATTTGGATTGGGAATACGCAGCCTGACCACGGACCTTACGATCGACGACCCCGACTGGCGTGGTGAGGCGCGCATTTCATTCCAGGGCCCGACCGCGTTTGTGAGCGCGTCATTCTGACGGGCACAAACCTGATAGGCGCCGGCTGACCGCGAAATCAGGGCTGTGCGCCTGAATGTTGTTAGTCTTGTTTAGCGGATGACAGTGGTTTATTGACAGGGCGGATCATACCGCTGTTATGCGCGATGTTGAATCGCCATTCCGCGAACACAATATTGGGCGCCCAACATAACCAGGCAATAATTGGATACACCAGCGCAAACTCGATTCCGGATGCGACGGAAACCGGCAAGTAGATCCGCAGCGTAACCGCGGCCAGCGTAAGCGAGAAGTTACGCACCATCCACTTGCGGTGTTCATCGATAGCGCCACGGTGGATTGCGAGATACGCGCGCACACCGGTAAACAGCCAGAATGCCGCAAGCGCCGCAAAGCCGAAGCGGGCCACCGGACCGCCGAAGGTGTATTGGGACATGTAAAGGCCCGCCAGGCCGCCAACCAGAACTCCCACTCCCAAATACAAACGGCCGCACCAGCGGTGCGCGACAGGGTACCTTTGCCTGATGCCGCTTGAGAACTGAAATGGACCGAGAACCAAAGCAACGATCGAAGCAAAGGCATGCGTGTATATGCCGGCGGAGTGCGCCACAAAAACCGCTTGCATGTCCGGGTGCACGAGCGAACCCAGCGGCATGAAGCCGTAAGCGAAAACCACGTAACCAGCCACGCCCAGGATTAAGAAATAGAGCATTCCTTTACTAATCGATTGCATGATGAATCCTTATTGATGCATAACACGGAGTTAATCTGAAAGCGGCGCGTGAGTGACACCGTTTATGCGCAAGTGGTGGTGATATTTGCTTGTTTGTTGATACATTTGCAAACCTGCTGTGGGTAGTTTTATTTAAATTGAGAAGCGGCTGCGCCACCATCGGTAATTGTTGCAGAAGGCGCTGCTCACCGAAATCCAGGTTGCGTTTCCGGTTACGTCCGCCTTCATAAATATTGCCGGTGTGGTTGATCAGGAAGTTTGATCGACGCTGCCGATAGATGTCAAGATATCACATTTATCACGCTTGGCAGCGGCGGCCTATATCGCCGGTAATTTGTTTGCTGCATGTTAATGATGGATCGCCTGAATGAATTGGCGTCAAAGTGGGAGGCCGGTAATGGTTAGTCACAGACACACAGTAGAGATCTTCGGAAATTTCCTCATCGTTGTTTGTTTTGCGCTGGTAACCGGCTGCATGGCTTCAAAAGAAACTGACGAAGTATTTCCCAGTGCCAAAGCCGAACAAATTTCAGGGAAGTATGCTGATGTTAACGGAATCAGGATGTATTACGAAATTCACGGTCAGGCGGACGGAGCGCCATTGGTTCTGTTACACGGCGGCGGCTCAACGATCGACGTCACCTTCGGCAAGATACTGCCGTTCTTGGCGCGGAGCCGCAGGGTAATTGCCATTGAAGAGCAGGGCCATGGAAGGACCAGTGATCGTGATCAGCCAGTGAGGTTCGAAACGTCGGCCGACGATGTCGCGGTCCTTCTTGGATATTTGAACATCGAAAAAGCGGATCTCTTTGGCTTCAGCAACGGAGCCAGCGTGGCGCTCCAGGCCGCTATTCGCCATCCCCACGTTGTCCGGAAACTTGTCTTTGCTTCATCGATGTCGAAGAAGGACGGAGCGCATCCCCAGTTCTGGGCGTTTATGCGGCAAGCGGCGTTTGAAAATATGCCGCAGCCGCTGAAGGATGCGTTTCTGAAGGTCAATCCCGATCCCGAAAAGCTCAAGGTCATGCACGACAAGGATGCCGAGCGAATGCTTAATTTCAAAGACGTGCCAGATAGCGATGTCAAATCGATTCTGGCCTCAACTTTGATTTTGATTGGTGACCGTGACATCGTCAAGCCGGAACATGCTGTTGAGCTGACGCGCCTGATACCAGACGCACGGCTTTTGATTCTTGTTGGCGGGCATGGCGATTACATGGGAGAAGCGGTTATGACCCGGAGCGGGACGCGTTATCCCGAACTGACGGCGGGCCTGATTGAGGAGTTTCTTGATGCGCCGGAGATTAACTGATCGGCGCTGACAGCGATGAGCTTCCACTTCAGAAATTCCGCCTGGGTCTTTTGCGGCTCGATGATTTCGTTTCTCAATGTAGCAAGGATTTCGGGTGTGTCCATGAAAGTCATCCTCTTGTTGCCGATTGCATCTTTACCATAAATTTACAGTCCGCTTGGCAAAGCAAATCTTTTAGTTCAGATGCTAATCCCCTTTCATTTTCTCTATTATGGAGAAAGTGGCCCTCGCCTTTATTCCATGATTCGGCTATTCGGCAATCTCGACCTCAACGAGTTTGGCCAGCAATGTGAGCGATTCTTGCCAACCGAGATAGCAAGCTTCGGGCGGAGTAACATCGGGTATACCTTCCTGCACGATGTTCAACTCAGTTCCGCACGATACATTCTTTAATGTTACCGTCACCAGCATTTCTCCGGGCAAGTTCGGATCGTCGAATTTGTCTGTGTAACGAATGAGTTCATGCGGCACGAGCTCGAGATATTTTCCGCCGAAGGAGTGACTTTTGCCCGTGGTGAAATTGGTGAACGACATCTTAAAGGTGCCGCCGGCTTTGGCATCCATGTGATGAACCGTGCAGGTGAATCCGTTCGGCGGAAGCCATTTAGCCATTGCGGCCGCATCGATAAATGCCCTGTATAGCCTCTCAGGTGTTGTACGAAGTACGCGGTGAAGGCGGATAGTGTTGGTTGGCATGATGTCTGTGGATATTGCTTGAGGTCAAATTAGCGCGTCCGGGCTGGATGCGTTGTGTACGTCCGGCATGGGTATGAACTGATGGGGTGAAAGTATCCTGTAGACGAACCGATCCATTATAGTGAGTATAACAAAGAGTATTAAAACTACTAGCCGGCAGCAAAGGCGATTGCGTGAGCAATGGTCTGAAGGAAGCCTGACTGTAAAACTCTGGGCCTGTGTACAGGCCAAATTGCCGGGAGCGTTTTTAACAGCCAAAGGCTGCCCCCGAAGGGGTGAGCCCCAGGGATGGGGCGAATAAATATAATAGAAGACCTGGCCCTGCTAAAAGTATTTTGAGTATGATATCTGGAAAATCGTGGCTTCCAGTGTGGGGTATAAATCATAGTTCCTTTGGATACCCACGGCATCTTCGGGATGACTTTCTCCGGTTTGCCTGTATTGCTCAAAACGAATATCAAACTTGCTCGACGTTCCAAAATCCGCGCCTATCTTCACACCCATTGTTGTTGCGGCAAATTCACCCAATCGAAAATCGGCACTGACATACTCGGGCAGGGCTTCATCATCACGCAGGCTGTGCCGGTAAAAATCCGCGGCGGTTTGTGTGTAATAACGGTAATGTGGCTGAATATAAAATTTACCGCCAATGCCAAGCCGGTATCGGACATCCACGGTATTGGATTTGATGCCCCAGTCGTCCCAATAATAACGATACGAAACCCGTAAAACATCGCCGAAGATATTAACGACTGTTTTCCAGTAAACGGAATTGGTATCACGCGCGTCCGGACGGTTTTCCGTGAGATACGTGCCATAAGTGGTTGTGGGAGTAATTAGCGGTTCGCCTGTAATACTATCCACCACACTCACCACTTTATAGGGATCGGTCAGGTAACCTCGAATAAATCCATGGGAATAATTTAATTGCATCAAGGTGTAACGATTCAGAACCTGGGTCACGCCAAACAATACGTCAAACATGCCTTTGGTTTCAGGGTCAAAACCTTCACCATCTTCATCTTCTTCGCCTTCCTCTTCTTCACCATCACCTTGAGCAGTTGGTTCATTGATGTTTATCAGTGGATCCGGCGCGCCACCGTCGGGATACACCAGGTCGAGACTAATACCAAGACCTGCCGTTAGCGTGGTATGTTTGTCGTTTACATCTTTGGAATATGAGGTATTAAATCCCGCCGATCCATAGTCCTGCTCAACGGAAAGCGCATAGCCGGTAGAACGGCGTGACACATTGCTCAAGGGTGTTTCGGAGCTAATATTAAACGCTACGCGGGTATCACTGAAATCACGCAGCGGCGTCTCATCCGCGGGAACTGTATATCCAGACTGACCCGATGCTCCAGTAAACGTTTGCGGCACATTGGAAGGCGTTGCACCGTTCGGTGACGCGCCTGTCATGGAATCTATCGTTAGTTTGTATTCTATGAACTCGTCAAATTGCGCATACTTTCTATAGGCGATGACGGGTTCCAGCACCTGCACGCGGTCTTTTTCCGAATAATGCAGAATCGCGCCATCAAACAACCAGTCACCGCTGGTTTCCGCCGCTTGTGATGAAATTGCCGTTGACGAAAGTAAGGTGCAAGTCGCAAGCCTTAAGGCGCTGCTTACGTCTGAATGCTTTTTAATTACAGCCACAACCGCCGCCCCCTACTCCCTGACCACCACTAGCGGCTTCTTTACTGAAATAAATATGTTCGTCGAGCGCTGTCTCAACGGGATTGGGATCGAGCTTCATCTTGTCTTGCGCAAGAATGTCTCTTTCCCAGGGTTTCACCTTTTGAAAAACACAACCCGTGGATACGAGTGTTAACAGAAGAACAACCACAACCTTGTTTACAGCCCTATTTACAACCTTAGCTACAACCTTGTGTACAACCATTGCGAGTTTCCTGACGGAAAATAATTGATCTAAGACCTGTTCAATTATTGGTTTTTATTTTGGGAAAATATTCCCAAATATTGTCAGGAAAAGCAATACTCATTTGGAGGCAGGTTTACATAACGCATTAAAATCAATGGGTAAAGTTTGCATCGGGTGATTTTTGCCGTTAATAAATTCGATGCCAAAAACTGTAATTTCGCGATATTCGCTCAGTAGCAGCCCCTTGAATTTCGTAAACATTCGGCAAATCCACCTTGCCAAAAAAAACAAACGGTGTTTTTTGCAGGTTTCTTGTTAAAAGGCGGGAGTATAAAGAGGTGATTCCTTTAATCCCATCAAGCATGCCTTGAGAGCCATCGACGCAGGTCAAACGCACCCCCCGCTTGAGCCAGCGGGAACGATAGGCGGCCGGCGCCGGCAGTCAGTTCCAGAACCGGCCCTGTTACACTCGCTGTTTCCGAGAGAAAGAACGGACCGTCGTAGTCCGCCGTCACGTAAAGGCCGTAGATTTCCGCGAAGCTGTCGTAGTCGATTTGCTAATGACTCATAGCTCGGCCCGAGACGCCTAGCGTGTTAGATATGGGGCGTGCCGCTTGCCGGAGCATCCCCTGGAGTGGAGTGTTGGGCGGCTACGGGATAAAGCCATGAAACCAAAATGCCATAGATGCAAAACTCGAGGAAACCAAAGGCGAACCAAGTGGCCGCAAGGGAAGCGGGGATTGGGTAGAGAAGAAACTGATTCAAATCGACAAATAGACCGGCAACTAGACCGAAAAACGTTCCGTGACCTACTGCGTACCTGATTCCGGCAACGCGGGCACAAGAGGCATAGGAGTAGACAAATAAGATGGCAATCCCGGCGGTTAGCATGAGGCCGAGAACCATGTTTCTTTCCGCCATTGGCCGGGCTATCTGGTCAAGAGCCTGGTTGGCTTCCTTGAGCAGAACCATATGGACGACCCCATTCCAAAGCAGGGCAAAAACAAAGATTGCAGCAACTGCCAAACTAAAACGCTTCAGATTCATAGCTACTCCATTTCATGGGCCCAGCGAGGCTGTAGAAAGACTCTTATTGTACAAGGCGCCATTTTTACTTAACTAAAGTTTAGAGCGAATCCGACCCATTCGAGCTGATGTTATCAGTTCGAATAGAAGGGCCGATTCGTTGTTAAGTCTTTTATTATGCCGCTTTACGCTGTTCATGTTTGTGTTTTCCATTTTCTGCCCAATCAGGCGGTTCGAATTTTTGGCATTTCCG
>JAKEGK010000116.1 GCA_022627515.1 Gammaproteobacteria bacterium | reverse complement strand
TACCAAAAAAACCTGAGTGAATGATTTGCCACGCGATTCCGCGTATTCGCAACACCGCAAATAAAAAAGCCACCGCAAGGGTGGCTTTTTTTGAATGGTGGAGGCGGCGAGAATCGAACTCGCGTCCGCAAGTCCTCCGCCGTCGGCTCTACATGCTTATTCCGTCTATTTGTTTAACGATAAGCTACCCGGCGGGCAGGGAAGACTTAACGCGATCCCGGTAAGAGTTTAACGAATCCGCCCCGGACGTGCTTCATCGCGATCTTATGTAGGTCGACCCCAGTGAACTGAGCGCATAAGCACGCGTCAGGCTGAGGGCATTACGCTGGTTATTAAGCAGCTAATGCGTAGTTGTCGTCGTTGGCAACTAAATTGTTCGCAGCTGGATTTACGAGGGAATCTGCTCCTCGGCATGCACCTCAGGTTTTGTGACCCACGTCGAAACCAGGTCGCCCCCGAAGTCGTTGTTACAAAGAAAGTAAGTTCTATATGTGACAGTGTAGCGCCAGAAAAAGTTCAGCGCCACCGGCGCGCGCTAAGTTAGCGTTTTATCATGCGTTGTTTTTCCCGCTGCCAGTCGCGTTCCTTTTCCGAGGCCCGCTTGTCCTGTTTTTGCTTGCCCTTTGCCAGGCCAATTTTAATTTTGGCCCTGCCGCGTATCCAGTACATCGCGAGCGGCACGATAGTATAGCCTTTACGTTCCACCGCGCCGACCAAAGTGGATAATTCCTTATGATGCAGAAGCAGTTTGCGGGTCCGCGTGGGGTCCGGTGTAATGTGGGTGGACGCGGTTGGCAGAGGATTGATCAGCGCGCCCAGCAACCAGGCTTCGCCGTTTTTGATAATCACGTGACTATCGCGTATCTGCACTTTACCCGCGCGCAGGCTTTTCACTTCCCAGCCCTCCAAAACCAAGCCAGCCTCGAAATCGTTTTCGATAAAGTAATCGTGGCGGGCTTTTTTGTTGATGGCTATGGTATTGTCGCTGGTTTTAGCATTCTTCTTGGACATGGGCGCATTATAGAGATTGATGGTCAATTGTCACGGAGTTGCGTTAAATTCGGGTGCGAATCAAACATATTGTGTTGTAAATTTAATCATTATTCCGCTAATGTATTGTATCCATTTAGTATTTTATTGTAAGTGGTAACTTTTTAAGCAACGCGAAAACTATAGCGCGTAAATTGGTATCCGGTGAGTGGCTGTCCGTCTGGATTTTTATCCCCGCGGCAACTTGCTCTGTCACCGGCTTGGGCAATATCCTGTAATTTCCGTAGGGGTAGGTGACTACAGGAGTGGTGCGCTTGTTTTTAGTTATCGTATTTGCATTATTTTACGAGGTATCCCCGTAGCGATAGCGGTGGATTGACCGGCAGGCGGGGCCGTCAAAGACCAATGGACACCCTGATTACGAGCTTCAATCGGCAAATTGGGCAGCGTTAATGGCTCCGCGTATGCGGCAGCGGGCATACGGGATCGTCAAGTTATGCCGATTGGTGTTGGATCGATATTGCTCAAATTGATTGGCGCTATTGAGTGTTCAAATAAATATGTGTTACAGGAGATTAATCAAACCGTGCCGACAATCAATAAAAGTGCTTTGGTTTCCTACGATGCCAGCGATATGTTCAATATTGTTGACGACATCGAATCGTATCCGGAATTTTTGCCCTGGTGCGCCGCTGCCTCTATAGCGAGCCGTAACGATGATGAGGTACAAGCCAGTATTCAGATCTCACACAGCGGTATCAATAAAACCTTCACGACACGCAACCGGTTGCAAAAGGGCAAGATGATTGAAGTGCAGCTGGTTAACGGGCCTTTTAAACATCTCCACGGTTTCTGGCAGTTTAAAAAGCTGGGCGATAATGCGTGCAAGGTATCGCTGAATCTTGAATACGAGTTTTCCAATAAACTGGTGGATCTTGCGATCGGCCCGCTGTTTGGGCAAATTGCCGGTTCACTGGTGGACGCATTTTGCAAGCGTGCTGACGAACTCTATGGAAGAAAATAACGCACCCAGATCCAGCCAGTTCCTGGTGGAAGTAGCTTACGCGAAACCGGATGTGCAGGTTATTACTCCCTTGTTGGTGGATGCTGGCACGACGCTGGAGCAAGCCATTCATCTGTCAGGGATACTGGATGTTTTTCCGGAAATCGATCTTAACAAAAATAAGGTCGGTATTTTCAGTAAACTTGTCAAAAAGGATACGGTGCTGCGGGAAAAAGACCGGGTGGAAATCTATCGTCCTTTAATTGCTGATCCCAAGGAAGTCCGCAAACAACGCGCGGCGGAGGGCAAAGTAATGAAAAAAGGTGGTGGCAACGTTCAATAAACCTGCCCGGACCTGCAAATCAGCGAGTAATAACCGGTTCGATCAGGCTGCCACTTATTCGAAAATCCTCGATTGTTTGACACTGAGTTAAAATCTAGGAACGTAATTGCCGCAACTGGCGGTTCAGCGTATTAATATCCTCCCGCTTGAGAGGATCGGCGTGTATCTTGATATCCACCAGGATGTCTTTTTCAAAGTACAATGTGACATAACTGTACTGTGTTTCGCGGGTGATGCCGTGTTTAAAGGTGTAGATGTAGTCCCAACGGTCCGTGCGAAATGGATCGGATAACAGGGGCGTACCGGCGAGACCGCGCACCTTGCGCATTTCCATTCCCACCACCAGTTTGTCGAATATTTCCTGCGTCAGAACATTGCCTTGCTGGATATCCATACGATGTATAGTACAACCCCACAAAAGCCATAACACGCTGATTATCAGAAGGTATTTGATAAAGCTGCTGTTCATAAACTCGTCAAGATAAAGGTGTGTTGTTGAAAACGGGCATTTTACAGGATTATGAACTGACTTGTGAGACCTTATGCGGGTAAAATGGTTTTAAGGGATGGTGGGTATTTGAGGATCGATTTAATGAGCAGTGACGAACTTCGGGAAGCGGGACTGAAGGCGACAGTTCCGCGGGTAAAAATTCTGGAAATCATGGAACAAAGTCCGGTGCGTCATCTCAGCGCTGAAGATATCTACAAGGCGCTGCTGGAAGAAGGTGAAGACGTTGGTATCGCCACAATTTACCGGGTATTAACGCAGTTCGAAAGCGCCGGCCTGGTGACACGCCATCATTTTGAAAGCGGTACGTCTGTTTTTGAACTTAATCAGGGCCGGCATCACGATCATATCCTATGCCTGAAATGCGGCAAGGTCGAAGAATTTGTCGATGAGGTAATCGAGCAAAGGCAAAAGGACATAGCAAAAAAAGCCGGCTTCTCGATGACGGATCACAGTTTGAATATTTACGGCATATGCAAGGATTGCCAGGCTAAAAGCAAATAAACGTTATTAGCTGCTTACTGCAACAGGGGAGCGACCAGACTATGTCAGGTACCATCTTTTCCAGAATAATTGACCGTGAACTCCCGGCCGATATCGTTTATGAAGATGATGACTGTCTGGCTTTCAAGGATATTCATCCGCAAGCGCCCATGCATATACTGATAATACCCAAGAAGCCCATCGCCAAACTGGCGGATGCCGCAGTGGAAGATCAGCAACTGCTGGGTCATTTAATGCTGAAAGCGGCGGAAATCGCTGAACAGCAAGGTTATGGCAAGGCGTTTCGCCTGGTTGTCAACAACGGATCGGGTGCGGGGCAAGCCGTTTTCCATCTGCATTTACACATTCTTGGCGGCCGCCCATTGTCGTGGCCGCCGGGATAACAAGATTATTAATTGGTATCAACAGACCGCATTTGTCAGTCCGCATGTGACTGAGAACGCTTGATCATATCCTTCGCGTGTGAGAGCGTTTGCCCGGTAATTTCGATTCCACCCAGCATCCGCGCAATCTCGTTTATGCGCTGTTTTTCATTTAGCGTGGTGACTGTCGCTTTCGTGGTGTTTTCCGAAGTAAATTTATTCACCTGCAAATGTTGATGACCGAGCGCAGCAACCTGCGGCTGGTGAGTGACACATAATACCTGACGGTCCCGGCTCAGTCCGCGTAACATGCGTCCCACCACTTCCGCGGTGCCACCGCCAATGCCAACATCCACTTCGTCAAAAATCAGTGTTGGAATTCGCCCCGTAGCGGCCGTGATTACATGAATGGCGAGGCTGATACGGGACAGTTCTCCTCCGGACGCAACCTTGGATAACGGTTTTAACGGCTGGCCGGGATTCATGGTCACCAGAAATTCCACCCGCTCCTGGCCGGCGGCGGATATACCCTCCAGCGCCGTAAAATCAATGACAAATTGCCCGTTGGGCATGCCCAGCTGGTGCATGTTTTCAGTCACCTGTTTTTCCAGTTTCCTGGCGGATTTTTGCCGGCTGGCTGTTAACTGCTTCGCGTTATCAAGGTAAGCGGTTTCCGCTTTGCCAATCAGTTCATCGAGGTTGTTCGACTGGTCACTTGTTCTTAAGAGTTGTTCAAGTTCGGTTGATAATGCCTTCTGCAAGGCGCCCAATTCCCTGGGGTTGATGTGATGCTTGCGTGACAAGTCATGAATTTGCCCTAATCGGGAGTCCACCCATTCCAAACGTTCAGGATCCATATCCATGCTGTCCAGGTGACGGCGCAATTCACTGGCGGCTTCTTCAATCTGGATCAACCCCTCTTTGAGCAGTTGTAACGTGGCCTCAATCTTGTGATCGTAGTGCTGCAATTTATCCAGCTGACTGATGACCTGATTTATCTGATGGGTGACAGCCTGTTCGTCCGCTTCATGCAAGGCATAAACCGCTTGCTCGCAACCCGCTTCGATCTGGTTGATATGCGCCAGCCGGGACTGTTCTGCTTCAAGTTCTTCAAATTCACTTTCGCTAAGGGATAGTTCTTCCAGTTCCCGGGTCTGGTAGGTCAATAACTCAATGCGTGACTCACGTTCTTCCTTGTTGTGTAACAGCAACGCCTGCTGATCGCGGAGTTGCTTGAGTTCCTGGTAACATTTTCTAACAGTTGCTACTTTCTCCTGATGCCCGGCAAAATCATCCAGTGCTTCACGCTGCATGTCCCGCTTGAGCAATGACTGATGTGCATGCTGCCCCTGTATATCCACGAGTTGCTCGCCAAGGTCGCGCAACGACTGCATGGGAACCGGGCTGCCATTGATAAATCCTTTGGAGCGCCCGTCTGTGGATGCCGTGCGCCGGATCAAACACTCATCATCAGCGTCCAGTTCATTATCGAGCAGCCACTGTTTGATAGCGGGATGCCGGGAAATATCAAACCCTACCGCAATTTCCGCGCGTTCACTGCCATGCCGTATCACGCCGCTCTCCGCGCGCCCGCCCAGGGCGAGGTCCAGGGCATCGAGCAAAATGGATTTTCCGGCGCCGGTTTCACCAGTAAGCACTGTCATGCCAGCGCTAAGCGGCAGCTCGAGTTCATCAACAATGGCGAAGTTGCGGATTTTCATTTGGGTGATCATGCCGCACATCATAATTGTTCGCGTATCAAGAATCGAGCGTTCGGACACTCAGACTGAATTCATTTAATTTGTGAAAAAAACGCGTTAAGTCGTTATTTTCCGGTCATCTTATGCGAGTGATCGATAATTAATCAATTTAAATTGCAATGGGAGCCGCTGTTATGCAGCGAAGTCATTACGGTGTGAAATTAAACGACGCCTTGACGATTAAATTTAATGATCATTTTCCGGGGCACGTGGGAAGCATTTTAAAATTTTGTCCCGGCTATCCGGAAGAATTGGTTTGCGAACCTCTCATCCGTCGCGCCACAGTACGAGTTGCCGGACTGCTCTGTGGTTCGTAAACGGTTGGATAAACACAACCGCAAGCTGCTAGCATTAATCGTAGCGCCATTAAAAAGAGCGAGGAGATTGTGACAACAACATTCGGCTGATGGGGAACAGCGCTTGCCGCCAAAAAAATTGGTGTACATGAATAGGAATCCCAATCATGACCCATATCAAGGGAGTTCAAGAATTAATTTATATAACCATTACGTGATCTGGAAAAATCCGCTGGTTATCTCTATATAGTTAATACAGACATCGTGTAGCGCATAAGCTTGTTACAGGTGGAATCTGTCACGGTAACTAAAGACAAGGAACAAATTATGAGTTCAGAAATTAAGCAGCATTTAAAAGCGCATGATACCTGGATGCGAGGACTGTACATCGTAATCTTTACGATTATCTATAGTATCGCTGAAGTGGTGCTCGCCGCCGTGTTATTTTTTCAATTTCTAACGACCTTATTCACTGGCAACAAAAATGAGCGTTTGCTGGAATTCGGCAACAACTTGAGTAATTTTATTTATCAGATATTAAAATATCTGACTTATAACAGCGATATTAAGCCGTTCCCTTTTGATGAATGGCCGGGCAGCAGCAAGAAGGAGTACGAGGAACAGGAAAAAGAGCATGGCAAGATAATCGGACATACCTGAAAGCCCGGCTCTTATCTTCTTCCACGGCATTTGGCAAAAAACAGGCTATACTTTCCTGAATCTCACTGGTACCCAGGGTATCAGCGGTTTGGTGTGTTTTTTTTAAAAACGCCGTTACAGTAATGGAAAATTTTAGCCTCGATCCAAAACTTGAAAGTGACACTATCAAACTCGGCGAATTTGATCTGAGTCTGCTGTTACTCATGGATAATGCCCTGGTACCGTGGTTTATTCTGGTTCCAAAACTGAATGCAAGTGAGCTGTATGAACTGGACGCGGACCAACAGCTCATGTTGTGGACTGAAATCAACACCATTTCCGAGTTTCTCAAAGAAGAACTGCATGTCGACAAGATCAATGTCGCCGCAATTGGCAATGTCGTGCCGCAACTCCACGTGCACGTTATTGGCCGGTACACCGATGATTTTGCCTGGCCGCATACGGTGTGGGGACGGATAGAACGGGAAGAGTATGAGCCCGTGAAGTTTGAAAATCTTGCGGGTCTTTTACAGAAGTTTCTGGAAAATAAAACCATTCTGGAAACTATCTAACGCATGAAATTTGCATGTTCCTGTTTTTTAATAAAATCCCTGCTGCGGTTAATCGTAGATATAATTATTGTATAACTACCCGGAACGATTTGGTTTAACCGCTAGTTATTATTTATTTTTTCTCTGCCGGGCTAATATCCGGAAGCCTCATGTCGGAGTCTTCAAAAGTACCCTGTTTGGCGTCAAGATGGCAGGCAGTGCAATTGCCCTTTTCCTTGACTTGTTTGCTTTTCCAATAGGCTTCGTTGATATCCTTGTGTTTGTGTTGCCAATATTTTGTTTCGGTTACACGCAACGGCACACTCGCAGGATCTTCAAAAAGCAAAACTTTATTTGCCGGTTCGTTCAATTTGCTTTCCGCCGCATTCTGTATATGAAACGCCAGTAATTCTTCATACGTGTCATCATCAAGATCAAGATCGTCCCCAAAATGTTCATGTTGGCCTTCAAAGATAGCCCGCCACGAACGTTCAGGCAGCAGGATAGGGTGGAAGGCGAAATGGCAACTGCCGCATTCTTCCCGCCAGAGGGCGCTATCAGGCAATTCCGGTCCTTTATAGGGCATGTAAAGATTGTCAGCGGTTTCCGTCAGGTAACCGCGAAAATATACCGCCCCTGAAACAAAAACCGCAGTCGCGATAAACAGCCCCAGGAAATGATGACCTCGTACACTGGTCAAGCCGGCCGTATCGTCTTTACGTCCGGTAACCATCGCCCAAACGAGGTTGTCTTTATGAATCAGGCTTTCAACAACGACTCCCGCCACATGTACCGCTGTCACGGCTAACATGGTCCATGCAAGGATTTCGTGGATTTCCCGACTGTACATGCCGATCTTAAAACTGACCATCCCACGCAACGGTCCATGACCTTCTTCACCGCCAAAGGTCAGTAAACCCGCAACACATACCAGTAAGCCCAGAAACAGCATTAAAAAAATTGCCCATCCGCCGATCGGATTATGACCAATATGACGTGCGGCACGGCCGGTTAAGAGGGCTTTAAGATAATCCCAAACGGATGTCCAGTCGTAGGCGAAGGTGTGGAATCTGGCGTAGTGTGTGCCGATCAATCCCCAGACAAAACGAAAAATCAACAATCCAAAAAAAACATAGCCGCCGAAAACATGGAAAAACAAAAAGCGGTTATCGTCAAACGACAACCATGCGATCACATAACTGGTAACTAACAGCCAATGGAACACGCGGGTTGGTGCATCCCAGATAACAGCCGATGTGGAGTTTTGCAGGTTCTTGTTGTGTTTGTTCGATTTCATACAACACCGTATTGACGTTTTATGGTGTGGTAATATTACACGATGATTTAAAGACCATAAATGTCTGCTGTAGTTTTAATTTGTGCTGGCGGGCCTGAGTGAGAATTTGAATTTTTTATACATTAATTTTTTACACATTAACTTTGTGCACATTAACTTTGTACACATAGGTGGCGGAATTATAAATTAGCCGATAGCCCAAACACTTTAGCGTGGCTATGAAATAGTAGCTAACATTTTGAAATTCGCAATTGATAATTAAGCTTTTGTTAATCTTGCATGACTATCATCCGCACGCATCGAATTTAGTGGCGAAGAATATTTGAATACGATAAAAATATGGATTCGGCAAATATCAGCTGTCAATTAAACTGAAGTGACGGCTAATTTCTTAATGTTTCACTCATTCAGTCTTTGCCTTGATTTTTTATGAGGATTTCAAGAAAAAAGTCTCTCAACGTGCTCAAACAGGCGCCAACTCATTCGGATCCAAACAAGCGTTTCATAAAAAATAATTCATAAAACGTTGGTTGAGTTTGATATGCATCATATTCAATTTACATAAAATTTATATACTTTGGTTTTATTTCAAGGAATTGTGAAGAATTGTGAAAGTTATATGCGCTTCTCCAGGTAAATTTATCCAATAGCAAGGTCATATGAATTCCTGAGCGAGATTGTTGCTAATAATGCAGCAGTGGATAAAAATACTAAACCGTAATTGTTTAATAAACTGCTTTATAAATAAAAAGAGGCCGTCATGTACAAAAAAATCCTGGCAGTTGGCTTTCTGCTCGTGTATAGCGCGGTAGCGTACGCGCAAGAACAGGGTGGTAACGCCGTCGCCTATTCTCCGTTAAACCTGCATCTTTCAACCCGGCAATATTTACAATTGGCAGCCGCGGAACCTGCTGCGGCAACGGCTACTGAATCTCCAGCGGTGGAAAAAGCCGGAACAGCTGCCGAAGTTGAGAGCGTCGAATATAAAGACCGCTGGTTGACTGCGAACAACACACACAAATGGCTGGGAATCGGTTCCCTGGTGCTCGCAGCGGCATCCGGCCTGGCGCCAAAAGAAGAAGACGGCGCCCACCATGATCTCGCCAAGGGAGCGTTGGCCCTGGGTGGCGCGGCTGTGGCGACCGGCCTTGTCTTCCATTACGATGATTTAAGCGGCAAAAACTTTTTCTCAAACCCGGATAACTGGCATGCATTGCTCACCTCATTGGCAGTCGTTGGATATGCGGTTGCGGTAGATCAAGGTGGTGAAAGTGGGCATGCGGAAGCCGGCGTTGCAGGCCTGGTGTTAATGGCGGCTGGCATCAAGATGACTTGGTAACAATTGTAATACTCGAGGATTAGTTTCGTGAATATCAGTGCGGGAAAATTAATTGTTTTGATAATGTCCCTGGTTAGCGCGCCTGCTTTTGCGGCTGGCGGATTGGATGAAGCATTTGCGTTGTACAAAGGCAGCGAAAACTTGTCTTTTGACGCGAACCGCGGTAAGGATCTCTGGGCAAAAAAATATCCGGGCGAAGATGGTAAGGAAAGGGAATGCGCGACCTGCCACGGCGCAGATCTGACCAAAGCCGGAAAACACGCCAAAACCGGAAAACCGATAGATCCACTGGCGCCATCAGTGAATAAGGAGCGTTTCACCGAACTCAAAAAAATTGAAAAATGGTTTAAACGCAATTGCAAATGGACGTTAGGCCGAGAATGCACGAACCAGGAAAAAGGTGATTTCCTTACTTACCTTTCCCAGCTTTAACCACAGGGATTAATAAACATGAAAAAATATTTGCTAGTTGTTCTTACAGTATCATTTATGATGCTTTCTTTTGGTTCCCCCGCCCAAGCCGAAGAAGTGGGATTCTGGCGCTGGGCGTTCAGTTTTAAAAGATACAAGGAAGTAGCAAAGGTGGAAAACAAGGTTTATCTGGAGGAGTGTGGTTCATGTCATTTCGCTTATCAGCCGGGTTTATTACCGGAAGAGTCATGGCGGAAATTGCTGGATGCAAAAGCCTTGGCGGATCATTTCGGAGAGAATGCCGAACTGGATGACAGCACGCGGCAGCAATTGCTGAATGAGCTAGCCGGATCTTCGGCGGACAAATCGCGTTACAAACGCTCCAAAAAAATCATGTCTTCCCTGGGCGACGATCCGGCTCCTGTGAGAATTACCAAAGTCCCGTATTTTGTTGATAAACACGATGACATCGGCGACGAATACGTAAAAAACAACAGTAAGGTGAAGTCCCTCAGTTATTGTGACAAGTGCCACCAGAAAGCCAAGGATGCCGTTTTTGATGACGATACCGTTTATATTCCGGGGAAAGGTTACTGGACGTGGTAAACTGCGCCGTTGGCGGATTGCGTAACCGCGGCGTATATTTTTGGATTTTATCCAGCAGGCGCGTCATCAACAGGAGTTTACTACGCGTTATTTTTTGCCATGCCTGACGGACGAAATAATATCGTAAATAAATCCTGACAAGGCGCTAAACCGCGTCGCCCGGAATATCAATTCTGTCACTGTCATTTGTTTCACGGTGCGCACTTCTTTCAACCGTGGTAAAAACACCAGGGCAACGCTTAACCGCAACAACGCGGAGATTAAAAATACACCGAGCAGGGCGTGTTGCCAATGATAGGTTTCCCCGAATACATCGACCGTATTCGGCAGGCTTGCGCCCAGGAATCCACCCATTAACGCGCCACTGAATACACCAATGTTGGTTATCACGTTGTGATAGGCAAGATAAGTGGATCGCTTGGGGGCCGGAATCAAATCATAAAGATAATTACCGGCACTGAGGTTGAATCCCGCCCACACAAAGCCGCTGAGCAATTGCACGGCAAACAGGTACCAGATACTGTTCGAAACAAGCCACAAGGCAGGAATAAGCGGAACAATGAATCCTGCGGTAATCAATACCAGCCGATTGCCAAACATGTCGCTGATTCTTCCCCAGCCATTCAAGGTCAGGAATTGCATCAACACCGTTGCGGCTGACAAGGTCATAAATTGCACGTATGTGAAATGCAGGTCACGCAACATATAAACCGCGAAGAACGGGGAGGCGGTGGCTACCGCGGTCTGCATCAGGCCGAAAAAAACCGAAAAATGAAAAAACCGGGAATGTTTCAGCTGATGCCACCAGTGCCCGCTAATCTTGATGTCGAGACTGGTTTTTATTTCACTCGGTTCAACCAAATGCGTCAGATGATAAACGGAAATCCAGCGCGCCATGCCCGCGATGACAAAAATGCTGATAAAACCATAAAGCGCCAGCTCGTGCGTTTCGTAAATATGCAAAATTATTCCGGCAACGATAAGAGAAATCAGCGCGGAAATTGATGTGTAACGCGTGCGTAAAGCAAAATACCGTCCACGGCGCCTTTCAGGAACCAGGTCTCCCATGAGACTGCTCCAATAGGGAAGCACGATGCTCGACGCCGCATGATAAACAATAATGCAGGCGATAATGATGCCGACCGCTTGCTCCTGGAAAAAGTACGGTAACAGGATCAGCGGGAGCCATACAAACGCCTGAAAGGAAGCGCCGGTCAGAATGACTTTTTTGCGGCTGAACGTTTTGTAACTCAGCCATGCGGAAAATAATTGCGACAAGGATGATATCAAAGGCGGTAAGGAAGCCAGCAAGCCAATTTGCGTAGTGGTGGCTTTAAAGAACAGCGCAAACGCGGAGAAATAGGTTTCGCCGGCTCCGGCCATTACGGAGTACGCAACGCCATCTTTGACGGAATGGCGCAAGGCATCGTTAATCTGGGGGTCCTTGGCAAAGCGGCGAGTCATAGGATTATTAAAATTTCGGTGGCTCCAGAGAGCGCGAAGCATACCATATTCTAAAATAACAGTAGCGGCAGGCACCGGAAAAACTGAATCAGTTTAAAATTGCGATATCAATACCGGGCAGGATGATGCCGCTAATGCATGTATGCTGGCGGGGCGCTAAAACGAATGATTCTACAACAACCACCATCCCAAAAGCGCGCTGGCTGAAAAAAGTACTATGAGCAGTACACCCCATTTCAGATATCTCCCCAGCCGGTGTTGGGGCGGTGGTTGTGATTTGAGGTAATTCCAATACTCACGGACTACCCTGTTTTGTTCTTCTCCGTCGATGGGATAGGGCCGGCCTTTTTGAATATTTTCCGATATCTCTTCCAGTTCTTCGGGTGTACGCCCGATTTCCACTGCACCGTAAACGGTTTTCTCCGAGAGAATTAAAGCGCGGGCCGCCTCGAAATCGGTTTCGGGAATCAGCCCGCAACCCGGACAACGGGCAAATGCCGCTTTTTTAAACGCGCCGCATCGTACACAAACCGCTTTCTTTTTCATCGGTGTTACCCTGATATAGTTGTGCTCTCTGTGGCAGCATGTTAATACTGCACAGAAATACGGATCAGCTGCTTGCCGTCCCGGTTAAAATTTCAAGGGACCGTTCACCAAAACTGGAGCCCACGCCATCATAATAATAGTGGACAAAATCAGCTCCCACATTTTTAAGCGCATCGATTTCTTCAAGAAATAAAACGGTGGCGTTGATCGCGCCTTTGTATCCTGCCATGCGTAATCCGCGAATCGCAATTTTTTTTGCCGACAATTCAGGAATCGTCAGCAGCACCGCATGAACACCGTCAAGATTCAGATTGGACCATAACTCTGAATCTTCCGCGTCGGCGTATAGTACGCGCCGCCCTTGTTTCAGGTGGTTTTCAATTTTTGCGGGGTCAGAGTCCAGGCCAACGACACGTTGTTGCCGTGCGCTCAGATAATCATAAGCACTGACACCAACACGGCCCATGCCAACGATCACGATCCGCGAATTTCCCAGCTTGATAGGTTCATCATCCGGATGACGTTTGGAAGACTCAAACCATTGCAGAAAGTTGCCGATAAAGCGGTGCAGGATGTGCGCATGACGGTTTAACGGAGCAGCGATAGCAAAAGATAAAGCCACCGTTACCGCCAGCAGCACCAGCCATTCCTGTTCAAGCCATCCATTACGCACGCCCAGACTCGCAACAATCAGACCAAACTCACTGTAAGTTGCGAGGCTTAATGCCGCCAAAAAGGAACTGCGGGCGCGTAATCTGAATAGCAGCAAAATGAAAAAGAACAATAACGCTTTAAACGCCAACAGTGCGTTAAACCAGAGTGCGTGTTCGAGTGTTTGCAGGGTGGGGTGGCTCAGCAACCCGATTTCCAGAAAAAATCCCACTAGAAACAGTTCTTTCAATCCCCAAAGCGCATTGGACAGATCGGACGCGCGCTTGTGATCAGAGAGGATAATGCCCAATAACAACGCGCCGAGTTCGGAACTTAATCCCAAATGCTCAAAGCTGGAGCCGCCAATAACGAGGGACAACATTAAACCGTACAAGACGACAAGTTCACCATGCCCGCTGAGATCGAGTAGTTTATGGACGAGCGTGCGAATCAGGAAAATACCGAGCACCAGGAACGACCAAGGCGAAAGATGATTACTGCCTCCGGCACTGAGCACGATAACGGCGACAATGTCCTGGACAATCAAAATACCAATGGCAACCCGGCCATGAAAAGCGCGCAGTTCATGTTTGCTTTCCAAAACTTTCGCTGCCACCACTGTGCTGGAAAAAGACAAAGCCAGTGCCATGAACAGCGCTGCCTGTGTGGACAAAGTTGCGAACTGGAAGAGCAAGGCAAAGAATACCGCCACAAAAACGGCCATGTGAATCAGGGAACCGGCCAGTACTTCGGCGCGCACCAGGCTCTTGAGCCGTAGTTTTAAACCCACGCTAAATAACAGAAGCAAAACACCGGCATGAGCGACCTCATTGAGTATTTTATTGCTTTCGTAGCCGTTCGCGCTCAGCAGAAATCCGGCGGCAAGGTATCCGACCAGGGGTGGAAGGCCAATCAGGCGGGCAAAAAATCCTAACGCAAACGCGAAGCTTAACCAGATTGTCGCAGTAACCATACTTATAAAACGCGGGTATCGGGCATTGAAAAGGAGTGTGTCTACAAAATAATTTTATCAGGACTG
Source organism: Gammaproteobacteria bacterium (assembly GCA_022627515.1). Classification (GTDB taxonomy): domain Bacteria; phylum Pseudomonadota; class Gammaproteobacteria; order SZUA-152; family SZUA-152; genus JAKEGK01. The sequence continues at coordinate 4,659 of JAKEGK010000116.1, read as the reverse complement.
CTTTGTAAGCAAGTATATATCATAGGCTGATTATCGGTGCACGTAACTTTTTATCGCGCGGAGGGAATCGCAAGAAGCCATGCAGCGCAGGAACCGGAGACCGGGAATGCTGGTACAACCATGCGGCCGGAATAGAAAGACTACCGGTTAAAATTGTGCCGGCCTTGAATGCAAACGAAAGTTAAAAACGAAAGTTGAAAGTGAAAGTAATCAGTAAACCACACTAGGGTTTTGCGGCGCCGACATGTGGAATATAGTTTTTATTAATGTCTGTAAAACCCCGTTTACACTGTAACGTATTATCGCTGCACGTACAGTTGAGGGTGAATTTACGTCCCTGTTTGATTCGCAATTTACCGGATTCACCTTTGACATCGTAAAAGACGCCTACAATATTAATTGCGTTTGCATCCGTTTTTTCATAACTAACACTGGACAGAACCGCCGGTTTGGGCACTTGCAATTCATTTTCACTTTGGTCCATAGTACTTTGGTCGATAGTACTTTGTTTCATAGTACTTTGGTCCATATCGGTAATGCCACAATTGAGTTCCCGTTGTGCGACCGAATTTAAATAGGATACCGCCTCGGACACCCTGGACCGCATGTAATAATCATCGCGCATTTGGGTGGATAGCGCGACAAAGCCGACCACCATCGCCAGCGCAATACCGGTAATAGAAACGAGACGCAACATAGAAGCCTGATCCAGCTGTTATACACGAAAGCATAATTCTACTGAAGAAAGTGAATTAATCAATCATTATGATGCCAGCCTTAATAGCGTGCCTTCAGGCAGGATTCGGTGTTTGTTTGTACCCGCTGCCTGAGTAGTACCACGATAGAACCGTTTGGATTTCCCATCAAGTAATCCGGCAGAAGAAATCCCGCTATTGCCTCAGCAAGTTATATTTATAACTTAGCAACGCTGGGACTTGTTTAATTGGATTGAATCCGCGAAGTTTTGCAGGGAGTTTTTTATACGGTTACGGCGCCGATGGGATTTATTCAATCCCGCAGCTTTTCACAATTTCCATCGTAGCAGCTTTCCAGTTTGGAACCTTTGTTGGTGCTGTCAATACCGTCCACAGCGCCATCATCGTAACCACTTATCACCTGGTAAAGGCAATTGTTGCCGCCGCTTTGCTTGCAGGTGTTGATAGCCTGTTGTTTCGCATCCTGGCGTGATGTGCCCCCGCAAGCGGCGCCAAAAGCAGTGTTGGCATCTTCCTCATCTTTGCTGTAGGCGAATGCCACCCAACCGCCTCCCCAGCATCGCGCGGCGACGCGGCAGGCGCTGCCGTTTCTATTGACATCCCAATGCGCCCACAAAAGGGGATTATCCACTACGGCGGGCACGCCGGCGATATAATCTCCTGAGCCTCCGCAATCAATCAGAGCGGTATAAAAACTGTGTTTGATTTTTTCACTCTCACACCGGGTAAAAGCGGTTTTCTCATTTAAACGGGGCGCATCTTTTTTGTTGGGTATTTGTTGAAACTCCAGGTTTAAGTTGCCGTCACCCACAATCAAACGCCGTTCCTGAGTAGCGTCATCAATTTCGGTGGTGTTTTTATATATTACCTGCGGAGCATCGCCGCTGCGTTTAAACTTCAGAGTGACCTGTTCCGGTTTAGTCTGGCCATTGGTCAGGCCATTCGTGTAATAATGCAGTGTCTGGTTAACTACCCACTCCAGCGATTCCGGGGTGCTGTTTACTATGGTGGTGCCGTCGGTGCATATATAAGTATCGGACTCATATTGCACTGGCGGATAACAGGTGTATGGCTGACCATCCTGACACCACTTTCCTTCGAGATCGGCCGCTTGAGTGTCAACAGGAGCCGTTATTGAAATAAAAAAGATAGCTAGAGTTAATGTTATTGTTATTGTTATTGTTATAAAAGAATTTATAACGTTTCTATTTGGCATGATCATATTATTTCTCTGGCGTCTGAATAACATCCGCTTTTTTATTCAACCTTCAGCCGGCAAAACGGCCTTGTATAATCCGCCGGCGGCGTTTGCCGAATAATAGCGAGTTCGGCATGATGCTTCAACGTGGTTAGCATCCGGTTAGTGTAACTTCATATTCAGGCTTTATTCTTACAGAACGGATTGGCAGTGAAATTAATACGGAACCAGTTTGCCGGTAATGGCATCCAGTTTTTGACTTTCATCGGGGCCGATGGCGCACGCGGTATGGGTTGGCTGGCCTTTGAACTCCGTGCGGCCACTGTCCAGGATCAAATGGCTGGTTAGCCCTGCTTCCAGGGCCTGCTGATGGTATTGCAGTAATTCTTCTTCAGAATTGACACGCAGGCACACCTTTGCCATTCCACTGCCTAGCCAGGTTTTTTCGACGCTGGTCAATTTAATCTGAAACTCCTGTTGGTGGCTTTCGTCAAAGCGGGCGCGCCGGAGTTGTTCAACCAGGAATGCCATGGAAGCATGGGAGCCTTGCGCGATTTCTTTGCCACGGCGCATGTTTAAATCCTTGCGGATCAATATGACCTGTTTAATACGATTCATGCGCGAATCTTAAGGGAACGCGGCCGGTTAACTGCGAGAGTAGATGCGGCTGGCAATGTAACAGAAGTTGTTGCACCGTTATTTATACCAAATCTGGCGGCAATGCACGATTTTGGTTCGTTGCTGAAACGAATGAATTGGGGATATTACATGATCAAGGTATAAATAACAACAAATCAACAAGTTAATTGATTACTATAAATACTGATCCATTGGTACAAAACTTGTTTTACAAAAAGAGGAGAGTGTCAGTACAACACAATAAATCAGTTGAATAATTGCCGGATCAAAAGGAGTGCGGGTGGCGTTAAACGAAGTTCCAGGAAGGCCGGTCATTCTGATTATTCTGGACGGATTTGGGGTCAATCCCTGCAAGCTAAACAATGCGGTGCTGGAAGCCAATACACCAAATCTCGACAGGTTCTTTTCGCGTTATCCTCATACCTTGCTGCAGGCATCAGGCACGGCGGTAGGTCTTCCGGATGGCCAAATGGGAAATTCAGAAGTAGGTCATTTGACACTGGGTTGCGGCAGTGTTCTTGCGCAGGACATTGTCCAGATTAATAAGACAATAGAAAACGGATCGTTTTATGAAAATGAAGTGTTTTTACACGCTGCTCTAACCGCCAGGCAAAACAATCGTCCGCTTCACTTACTGGGCCTGGTGTCGGATGGTGGCGTTCATAGTTCACTGGACCATTTGCTGGCGCTAATCCGTCTCTGTAAAAAGCAGCGTGTAAAACCATTGCTGCATATGATCACCGATGGACGGGATACACCGCCTAAATCCGCATTGATCTATCTGCAGCGCATACAAAGCGCCTTATATGAAAGCGGCGGCGCCATTGTGTCGATTATGGGCCGTTACTTCGCGATGGACCGGGACAACCGCTGGGAACGCACTGAACTAGCCTGGCGGGCAATCATGCTTGGCAAAGGTCAACGTGGCTATGACGCGGAGAGTGCGATTAAAAGCGCTTATGCAGCGGGTGATACGGATGAATTTATACGGCCAATTGTATTGCCCGCTTTTGAATTGCTAAGAAAAGGCGATCAGCTTATTTCGTTTAATTTCAGAAAAGACCGGCCGCGCCAGATTGTTTCGGCAATTGGTTCCAGAACTTTCTACAAGTTCGATCGTGGTGATGCTCCGGAAATAGATGTCGTCTGTATGATGCCTTATTTCAGGAATACCGAAATGCCCTGTGCGTTCGCGGCGGAAAGGCCGGCGGTCACCTTAGGGCAAGTGCTGAGCGAAAAAGGTATCAAGCAATTCCATTGCGCTGAAACCGAAAAATATCCTCACGTGACCTATTTCTTCAATGGCGGCAGACACGAACCCTATAGTGGCGAAACCCAGTTTCTGATTCCGTCGCCCAAAGTCGCCACCTATGATCAAAAACCGGAAATGAGTGCGCCCGGAATCGCCACTGCAGTTATTGACGCTATCCGGAAACACAAATACGGTTTTATGGTCATAAATTTTGCGAACGGTGACATGGTCGGACATACCGCGCGATATGATGCGGTAATTCATGCGGTCGAAGCATTGGACCGGGAAGTGGGGCGGGTATTGGAGGAAGCCACTGCGGCGGGTTATTCAGTGGTTCTCACAGCCGATCACGGCAACTGTGAAGAGTTACTTGATCCGGCCACCGGCGAACCGCATACGCAACACACCCTTTATCCCGTACCGTGCCTGATAATCGACGAGCGTAACTGGAAGTTATCATGCAATGGCGGTCTCGCGAATATCGCGCCAACGGTATTGCACATAATGGGTATTGAGAAGCCCGGTCAAATGACTGCGAGTTCTTTATTGCTCAAGCCGCTGGGTACAAACGAATGCTTAAAACCATTGCATACCGCGGCGTAACGGTCCACTTCATTTATACGGGCGATAATTCCGGAGAAGTCTGTCCGCTATGCCAGGGCAGGCGCCAAAAAGCAACCAAAGGGCACGGAAGCGCCTCCACTTCCCGTGCGGGATTGTTCATTAACATAAATTAAAGTAACAAAGTAGAACTAATCAAAACCACGAAACCCCGCGAATAAATCGCCGCTCGCCATTCGATGGATGAGTTTAAGTACCGGTTAATCAACGTTTCAGCGTGAATTCAGTTTGTT
>JAKEGK010000115.1 GCA_022627515.1 Gammaproteobacteria bacterium | reverse complement strand
TAAAAGACTTAACAACGAATCGGACCTTCTATTCGAACTGATAACATCAGCTCGAATGGGTCGGATTCGCTCTAAACTTTAGTTAAAGTAACAAAGTAGAAATAAACAAGCACGGTAGATTAATTTCCACACATATACATTTAGCAGATGATTAGATGACTTTGTTATCCCGTATGAAAGCCAGCCATATGCGAAACCTGCCGCCGTTGTTGTGTTTTCTGCTCCTGTTGATGGCCGGCGTGGCTTCTCCGGCCGCGCCCGCGCGCGTGATCGTACTGAGCAGCAACGACGCGCCAGCCTACGACCAATGTGCCGAAGGTTTCAAAGCCTCTCTGCAGGGTCGCAAAATAACTCTGGATATCCAACAGGTGCAACTGGCCGGCGACCGGGAACAGGCGGCGAAAGCCGCCCGGCAACTGGCCGCTGACAAACCGGCCCTGGTGTTGACATTAGGTAAAATGGCGACCGAGGCGGTGCTTGAATATGCCCCCGGCGTGCCGGTGGTGGCGGGGATGCTGCTTGATAACCGGCAGTTGCGCGCCCCCGGCGTGACCGGAGTGCCGCTGGATCATCCGCCGGAAGTGGAATTGCAGTGGTTGCTGCGCCTGATGCCTGACGTTAAACAGGTGGGCGTGCTGTTCGATCCTGCGCGGGACGCCGATCGCGTGCAGCGGTTGCAGGCCGCGGCAAAACCACTCGGCCTGACTTTGGCCGCCGAGCCCGTAACGGCAGCCGCGGACCTGCCGGGGGCGCTGGACCGGCTGTCGCGTTACGCCCAGGTAATCCTCGGCATTCCTAATCCTGAATTGTTTTCGCCGCTCACGGCACGCCCCATTCTGCTGTTCTCGTTTCGTAACCGCATTCCCCTTGTGGGCGTGACCACTCCCTGGGCGAAAGCCGGCGCAATCTATGCCCTGGACTGGGATTATGGCGACATGGGGGCGCAACTGGGTGAATTGGCGGAGCGCATACTCAAGGGCGCTGCGCCGGCGGCTCTCGAACCCCCGTACCCGCGCCAGGTGCGCTACGCCATCAATCTGAAGACAGCGGGGCATATGCGCGTGGACATTCCACAGGCGTGGCGCCAACAGGCCGCCTAGACTTTTGAGTAATTCGGATCCTATGCGCTTTAACCTTGCCTCCAAGTTCAACATATTAATTACCGCGCTTATTGTGTTAACGGCGGTATCGGCAGCCGGTCTTATTCTGCAGCGCATGCGCGGCGGTTATGAGCAGCAACTATCGGATTACGGCGCCGAACTGCCTGGCCTGGTGGCGGGCTTAAGCGAATTTGGAATCTATGCCGGCAACCGGGACGAACTGGCGCAGATCGCCAACCATCTTGACGGTCAAAGTGATGTCGTCTATCTGGGCATCTACAATGGCGTCGGAAACCTGTTGTTGGAACACAGTTATAACAACAATAGCCATGCGCCGCAAACCGGTACGCCGCTATCGGGTACGGGTCTTACCCGGCGGACGCTGGAATTGCCGGGTGGCGAGACAGCATTGGAGATCGTCAAGCCCGTCATTGCGGCCGCGGGCGGTGGCGATCTCATAATGGGAATGACAGCAGCCGCGCGTCCGGAATTAGTGGGCTACGTGCGTTTGATCCTCTCCCATCAAAGGTTGCGAACACAACTGCGGAGCGCGTGGCTGGTCACGGCGGGGCTCACATTCACAGTAGTGTTGATCGGCATCATGCTCACGGTGGTTATGACCCGGCGCATCACACTGCCGGTGCGCGAACTGATGCGGGCCACCCGCGAAATCGCCGAAGGGCGGCTGGATCAGCATGTGAGCGTCAGGACCCGTGATGAGGTTCATAGCCTTGCCGAAAGCTTCAACCGCATGACGGAGCAACTACGGCGTTACCGCGATCAGGTGGAGGATTATCAGCGCAACCTTGAATGCAAGGTGGAGGAGCGTACCCGGGAGTTGCAGGAGGCGAAAGAGGCTTCGGAATAGGCTAACAATGCCAAAAGCCAGTTTCTTGCTAACATCAGCCATGAGTAGCGAACACCGCTTAACGCCATCATCGGCTATAGTGAGTTGCTGGAGGAAGAGTGCGGGACCTGCGGTGTCTCTCACTTCGCGTCCGATTTAGGCAAGATTCAGGCCGCCGGCCGGCACCTGCTTATGCTTATCAATGACGTACTGGACCTTTCGAAGATCGAGGCGGACCGCATGGAACTATTCATTGAAGACCTGGAAATCATCCACATGGTGCGTGATGTGGTGTCCACTGTGGAGCTGCTGTTTGCAAAAAACCGCAATACATTGGATGTTCAATGCGCTCCTGAGGTTGGCATTATGCGTACGGACGTGACCAAGGTGCGGCAGATTCTCTTCAACCTGCTAAGTAACGCCAGCAAGTTTACCCAGCAGGGCCGCGTTGTGCTGTGCGCAGCGCGGGAGAAAACAGCGGACGGGGACAGCGTGTATTTCAGCGTATCCGACAACGGCATCGGAATGACCCCGCAGTAGATGGCGCGGTTATTCACGCCGTTTACCCAGGCTGACAATACCACCACGCGCAAGAATGGCGGTACGGGGCTGGGGCTGACCATCTCCAAACGTTTTTGCGAAATGATGGGCGGATCCATCGAGCTGGAAAGCAGTCCAGGCACAGGCAGCCGTTTCCTGGTCCGGTTACCGTCGGAGACGCCTGAAATTCCCGCCTTACCGAAAACAGTGGCGCCGCCCGTGCCGGATCCCATGGCCGCTCGTTTAACCGCGGCCGCCGCCCGCGAGCAGCGCGAATATCTCAGCAAGGTGCTGGTGATAGATGACGACCCCACTATGCACGATATGATTCAGCTCTACCTCGCCAGGGAAGGTTTCGCCCATATCATGGCCCGCGATGGCGCTGAAGGTCTGCGGTTGGCCAGAGGGCTCAAGCCTGACGTCATCACCCTGGACGTGATGATGCCCGGCATGGATGGCTGGAGCGTGCTTAAGGAACTTAAACAGGACCCCGATGTGGCCGGCATTCCCGTAGTCATGCTCACCCTTATGGATGACAGAAACCTGGGTTTCGCCCTGGGCGCCGACGGCTACATACTCAAGCCCATCGACTGGGAGATGTTGGGGGCGGTGATCAAACGCTGTGTCAGGAACAACAGCGGCGCGGAACGATTGGTGAACAGCCTGGGTTTGGGCCAATAAGCCCGGCTATTGAGAGCCGCCGCCGCTGACCAGGGTTGAAAGTTCTGACGTGATTTCGGCGCGTTGCCGCTCATGATCTTCATATTTGGTCATGATGATGTCCCAATGTGGCCGAGGTAATGCCGGAACAGCGCCGGATCCTGCTCCTTCAGTTGGGCGCGCAGGGCTATGATGTTTTCGTTCCCGGTATGTGGATTCCTTTCGTTGCCGTGTCCGTTGCCGTGCCCTGTGTGGGAGAGCAATGCGTGTTGCTGTAACTGGTAAAGCACGCGGTAACTGACGGGACACGCCGCCGTATCTTCGCCGGGCAACAATGCCGGATCAGGCAATATCCGCGTTAGTCCCGGTTTGTTCAGCAGCAACCAGGCGGGAAAACCGGCGGCAGGCAGTTCCGGTTCCAGTTCCAGAAATTCCATCCATTGTTGGCGCAGTTCGTGATTCCCGCCGGATTCGAGCGCCCCGCATTGGTCCGGAAACCGCCAGCACAACTTGAACCAGCTTTGCAAGGCAATGGATTGTTCGTGCAGATAGTCGCAGGCAGTGGCATGACGCAGCAGCAATACCGGATGGGTTTGCCAATCGGATTCGTTTTCCACGGCGCGGCGGACGGTTTCCCAATCCAGCGCCTGGCTTGCCGTATAACTGAGGTGCAGCTCCGGTTCGGCTGATTGATACGGCTGATCCTGCAGGGCCGCCGACAAGCGCCGCCACAGGGGGATTAACAGGTTGCGGCCGTCTTTTCCCAGCAGGTTTGCCGCGAGTGGCGCCACAGATTCCCGCAGGGTTTGCATTTCGGCGGCGGCGTTACGCACCGGGGAATAGAGGTTTTCCGCCGCTTCCACCAGCCGTTCCAATTCACCCAAACGGACATTATCAGGCGCAATATCGAAAAGCCGCTCCAGCTGGCGGCGCGCCTCGGGCATATTGCGGCCAGTCAAAGCCTGCATTATGCCGTTGACCAGGATGGTGGCCGGGGCGTCGGTGAATAGATCCATCTGTGGCTGGTCTTGTGGTTTGCGGTAACGCCGGTGAAAGCATTGATTTAATTCGCTGTTGACGCTGAAATGCAACGTCTGCGGCGAAGCTTGTATATTCTTGTTGTTCCACACCGCGTAGTTGACAGGCTCTTCTTGCCAGCCCAGCTGTTGCAGGTAATCTTCCGCCTGCCGCAGCTGTTGCTGAATATGACCGGGATCGCCAAATAACGCCTCATCGAGAAAGTCCGTTTCGCCATTGCGCCATGCCTCGTAGTCGCAATAGAGCAGGCGTCCTTCCCGCAACAGGAATTCCAGGGGTACATATTCACCCTGTTCCAGCAACAGTTGATCAACCTGGTGCTGGACGAATTGGTTCAAGGATTCGGCGTTTTCAGGCATGTGGTTTGTTATCCCGCAGCCGTTGCCAATGTTCCTTCTTATGCCAGCAAACGCCGGTTTTCAATTTTTCGCTGCCCATACTTTATGCTCCCTGTATTGAATTTCGTGCGTGATATTTTGCGCGAAGTATAGTACCCCATTACTGTATCCCGGCGGGTGTTTGCATGCAGAACGCAGTAACCGGGGCCCGCGGGTTTCAGCGCCATTTCAGTCATCACCCAGCGGGCTGAAAAGCGCTTCCAGATCCTGTTCGGTCCATAGAGGTTCGTTACCGCCGCCTTCCTGATATAAGCCGTCGGCGAGCGTTTGTTTGCGTTGCTGCATGGCCAAAATTTTTTCTTCCAGGGTGCCTTCGCAAATTAGCTTGTAGGCAAACACCGCCTGTTGCTGGCCGATGCGGTGCGCGCGGTCAGTGGCCTGACGTTCAACGGCGGGGTTCCACCACGGGTCGTAATGAATGACGGTGTCGGCGGCGGTGAGGTTAAGGCCCACGCCGCCGGCCTTGAGGCTGATCAGAAACAGCGGCGCTTCCCCGTTTTGGAAGCGTTGCACCGGCGCTTGCCGGTCGCGGGTTTGACCTGTGAGTTTCACATAACCGATGCCGGCGTTGTTGAGCGCGTCTTCAATGAGTCCCAGCATGGTGGTGAACTGGGAGAACACCAGAATGCGCCGCCCCTCCTCGATCATTTCCGGCAGCAGCGCCAGGAGCATATCCAGTTTGGCGGACTCGTTAACGTTTTTGTAAACATCGTGCGCCTTGTCCGTTTTCAGAAGGCGCGGGTCGCAACATACCTGGCGCAGTTTTAACAGCGCGTCCAGCACCACGATGTGACTGCGGGACAATCCCTGGCGCCGGATTTCCTCGCGCACACGGCGGTGCATGGCCAGACGCACGGTTTCGTAAAGTTCACGCTGTTTGCCGGCCAGCGCCACCGTCTGGATGATTTCCGTTTTCGGCGGCAGTTCCTTTGCCACCTGCTGTTTGGTGCGCCGCAACAGGAAAGGGCGAATACGGCGGCTGAGCATGTCCGTAGTGGCCTCGTTGCCGTATTGCTCGATTGGGGTGCGGAAAAAGCGGCGGAATTGTTTGCTGTCGCCCAACAGGCCGGGCAATAAAAAGTCGAACAGGGCCCACAGCTCACCCAGGTGATTTTCCAGCGGGGTGCCGGTCAGGCACAGGCGGTGGCCCGCGTTGATGCCGCGCACCACGCGGCTGGCGTGGGCCTTGGGATTTTTGATCACCTGCGCCTCGTCCAGGATCAATAAATGATAATTGTGCGCCAGCAGGGTGTCTTTATCGCGCACCAACAAGGGATAGGTGGTGATGATGAGGTCGTGTTGGCCGATGGCCGCAAAGTGCTTTTGGCGTTGTGGCCCATGCAGGATTAGCACCTTCAGCTGCGGCGCGAAACGTTCGGCTTCATGACGCCAGTTGAACATCAGGCTGGTGGGGGCAACCACCAGGCTGGGCCGGACGGCGCGGCCCGTTTCTTTTTCCAGCAGCAGGTGCGCCAATGCTTGCACGGTTTTGCCCAGCCCCATGTCGTCGGCGAGAATACCGGCCAGCTGGTATTCGCGTAAAAATTGCAGCCAGTTCAGTCCCTGCTGCTGATAGGGCCGCAGGCTTGCCTCCAATCCCGCCGGTGGCGTTACCTCGGAGATGCCATCCAGGTCACGCAGGCGCCGGGCGAGTTGCTGAACGTCATCGTCAGCTAACAATTGCAGCCAGGGGCTGCCGTCCGGCTGATCCAGCGCCGTCAAACGCGTCAATTGCACCCGGCTGAAGCGCAGTTCCTGGCCGGTTGCGGGAGCGGCCGTACCGTAAATTTCCAGCAGGATGTCCAGTAATGGCAGTACCCGCGCGGCAGGCAGGCGCAGCAGGCGTTCCTCGCCGGAATCGCCGCCGCTCTTTGCCACAAAAGGCGCGATAAAATGTTCAGTGGCGATAGTATCCCGGTCCGGCAGGCCGCGGGGGAACTGCTTTAAAAATTCCAGCAGGATAGGCAAGAGGCCGACGCGTTCGCCGTCCACCTCCACATCCAGCCCGATGCTGAACCAGTCCTGCTGCTCCAGTCTGGCAATATCGCACACCCAGTTGCCGGCTTCGCATAGGCGATAGCGGAAATTGTCATACTCGATGCGCCAGCCCTGGGCGCGCAATTCAGGGATGCCGCCGGTCTGTAAGTCCAGCCATGCTTCGGCATCATTGTCCATATAATCACTGCCTGAAAAATCCGGCTCGGGGAAAAAACAGTCCGCGCCGGTGCGTTCGCGCCAGTATTCGTCCGCTTCGAATCCCAGTTTGCGCAACTGTTTCAGCGCCGCTGTTTCCGCTTTTTTATCGCGCTGCACGCAAATTACCCGCCCATCCTTAATGCGCGCGGGCGGGTTGTGCCGGTCAATTTCCACGCCCCCATAGTCGAAGGTGAGAACGGCCATGTCCTGGAAGTCGCTCCAGTCCTCCAGCATCTGTTCTTCAATTGTGGTCAGGCGCAGGCAAGGCACGGGTTTAACACGCGGCGCGGTTTCCACGTCAAAATGCCGCGGTGGCGGGATGGGAGAGTCCGGATAGCGGCCGCGCAATTGGTTATAGACCTTGCCGGTGTCTTGCGGCGCGGCAAGCGCTAGTGTGGCCATCTCGTGAATAAGAGCGGATTCTAATTTGGTGCTAAGCGGTCCGCATTCGCCTTCGTTTTCGTCGAAGTACCAGGTCGGTGACACGGACAACAAGGTGTCAGCCTCGGGAATGATGCGCCAAAGCGGCCGCTGGTAACCAAAATCATTGGCCTGCCACTCGAACTCAAGCCGCCTGGCTGGACCCAGGCTAAGCGGCGTTCCCCATTGGATATCTTCAAAAAAACAGCGTCCGGTTAAGAGCATGGTTTCCAGCATCGCGGCGGATTGCGCGCCTTCAAGCCGCGGCAGGTTCGTATCCGGTTCGCGCTGCAACTTATTAATAGCGCTAATCAGTTCCAGGTCGGCGGGTTCCAGAAACCGCGCCGGGGTGTGACCGGCCGCCCGGCCGGGATCATAAGAGCTGCCAGCGGAATAGCCGCCGTGTTGTAAAGGGCGCGCTACCTGGGTCTCTACCAGCAAACCGGCGTCATCCAGATGCAGTATATATAGTAGCGCCTGCCGGATACCGGGCGGTTTGGCTGGTTGTGCGCCGAAAGTTCCGGCGGAAATTTCAGCGCCCGGTATTGGGAGCGCTGTATCCATATCCGTGACGCCGGGCAGCGCCTGCTGGTCTTTCAGCGCCTGGAGCAATACCGCGGCGACGTGTTCGCAATTATGTTTTGTTCCGCAACTGCATTCACCGTTGATGGTGATCTCGTTCTTGCCGTTGTCGGCGCGCACATACACTCTTAAAGGGCGGCCGCCATATTGCGGGATAACCGCCGTGATGAGTTCGCCGCCGCGCTGGATATTTGGCGCCGTCACGATACCGGCGTTGAATAACTGCCATCCTTTGTTGAAACGCTCCGGGGGGAGTTGTGCCGCGATGTCGGTCAGGGTAAATAACATGCGCGCATTATAGCGCCGGGCGGCGCGGTTATCATAGGAGGTTGTTGTTATAGGAGTTGAAAGCAGCGCCGGAATTTCGATCGCGAGGCAACGTTTTTCAACATGCATAGCTTAACCATCTTCAGATTGGTGGTGTATTTTGGCGGCGGTTTTTTGAATAGGCGTTAGTGCTACGTGACCGTGAACGCCGAACAGCCTGGCGGCTATTGGGTAATCGATGATCAGGCGGCCATTCTCTGGATAACGCAAAGTCAATTGATATAGAGCTAACTTGTTAAGCGGGTGCACAATTGTGGTGCGTAAATAAATGTAAAGTTCCTGAAATTATGTACCGATAAATGTCTGAAAAAGCGCGGGGGATTATGCCAACCCGGGAATTTATGGATTCCGCCGGAGGGGTTTTGGTATTGGATGATCTGCTTTCGAAAAATAAGAAGGATACATGACGGAAGTTACCTGCGCGATTTCAGCAGGTGTACAGATCAATTGTTTGGCGGCGCGCGAACAATTCGCGAACTCAACATGTATGGAGACTTATCATGAACGTTAGAATAATCTTTTTGAGAATTGCCGCCCTGCTTTTTCTTGCAGCTCCCGTGTTTGCAATGGACAAAACACTGACGTCGGATACATTGCCAGGCGGAAAAGTCATCTCGGTGGATGAGGCCAAATCCTTGATTGGTAAAAACACCTTTTTCGATATGCGCACCGCCATGAGTTACGGCAAGGGTCATCTGCCGGGCGCCAGGGCATTGCCGTATAAACAGGTGAGCGATAAGACGCCCGGCTTTGATGCGTCTAAAGATAAGTTCGATCTGTCGGAACTGCCTTCCGACAAATCAGCGGCGATTGTTTTCTACAGCGACGGCCCGGCAGGCTGGAAATCCTACAAGGCCGCAGTGTTGGCGATTCGCGCGGGTTACAGCAATGTCATGTGGTTTCGCGGTGGAACGAGCGAGTGGGAAGCCAACGGGCATGCGCTGGAAAAGTAAATACCGGATGAGGGCGGGAAATATATCATGAAATTCGTCGGTGATATGACCATTGAGCGGCGCCTCTATACAGGCGGAGGGCTGCTTATTGTTCTGGCCGCGATATTCAGCGCTCTGGTGTGGAGCAATTTAGCGGCGATCAACCAGGGGCAGAATCTCGCTCTTAGTATGCAAAAGGGCGCGGCGCAACTGCAACTCATGATGCGTGGCTTGACCGAGTCCGCCATGACCCAGGGCGCGAGGGCCTCTGTTGATATGACCAGGCAGGCGATCAGGGATTTTTCGCACTTGTACAAAGAATTGATTCCGCTGGCGCAGGACTATGAGGATGTACACGGTTTTTTAACAGGTGAATGGCAAACAAACTGGGAATCCGTTATTCCGCGTGTCGAGACATTCCTGTCCCACAGTGACAGCATCGACTTCGATGATGTCAATCAGATGGTGGAAATCGGAAGACTCAGCGCCGATGCGGGAACTCTGGCTGATCAATTGAACGAACGCGTGGAATCGGTGATGCCCGGCATTGAACGCCACATCACTTCCGCCAACTCCATTTTGTTCATGGTAGTGTTGCTGGTTATCTTAGTGGCGCTTTTAGCCACTGTATTTATCAGCCGCGCGGTTCTGGCGCCCTTGGTTCGCACCGTGCGCGCCTTGGATGACATTGCCGAAGGCGAAGGTGATTTGACATGCCGCCTGGAGGTTCGCGGCAATGATGAACTGGCGCAATTGGGAAGCGCCTTTAACCGTTTCGCCGGCAAGATGCAAAATGTATTGTGTACAGTACGGGACGCGGCCTCCAGCATTTCCACTGCCACAAAGGAAATCGCCGCAGGCAACAACAACCTCGCTCAGCGCACCGAGGAACAGGCTTCTTATCTGGAAGAGACGGCATCCAGCATGGAGGAAATGACTGCTGCCGTCAGGCAGTCTACATACAACGCCAACGACGCTAAACAGATTGCCGATGCCAATCGCTCCCGGGCGGTTAATGGTTCACACGTGGTGTCCCGGGCGATCGAAGCCATGGATGAAATCAATGTTTCATCAAAACGCATTGCGGATATCATCGGTACTATTGACGGCATCGCTTTCCAGACCAATCTGCTTGCCCTCAATGCGGCCGTTGAAGCGGCCCGCGCCGGAGAATAGGGCCGCGGTTTCGCCGTGGTCGCCAGTGAAGTCCGCAATCTGGCGCAGCGGTCCGCCGGGGCCGCCAGGCAGATCAAGGATCTCATCGAGGATTCCGTGGAGAAAGTCCGTAACGGCGCGCAACTGGTGGACGAATCCGGCAAGACGTTGGAAGAGATCATCGAAGGCACCAGGAAAGTCGCCGGCATCATTATGGAAATGGCCGCCGCTTCACAGGAACAATCCAGCGGCATTGATCAGGTAAACAAAGCTATCGTGCATATGGACAACATGACTCAGCAGAATGCCGCGCTCGTTGAAGAGGCGGCGGTCACTTCACAGGCCATGGAGGAGCAAGCTCTCCATCTGTCGCAATTGATGAAGTACTTCAAGCTCGAAGTTGGCGCCGCCGGTCAAAACAGCCGCCTGGACGCGCCTGCGAAGGCCGTTAACAGCGATGTTCCCGCTGTTCAGCCTGCCAGGAGCGATGACAGTCCGCGGATACAATCAAGACGGCGTGAACAGATACAACCAGTGCGTCCGATAGCCCGCCGCACACCTGTTCCCGGTTCCGCCGCCGGCGAATGGGAAGAGTTCTAAACAGCGCCTGGCCAGCAAGTAATAATCCGGTTTTGCTTGCGCCGTCACAAGCCGCTGAATAGATCAGCTAGAAAACACGTTGGCAGAGTAAGGCCCGGCGAATCCCGGGAACACGCTGTTGAGTTCGGTACCCGTGAGACGCCTGGTCAGGAGTTCGGCGAGCACGGTGCGCAGGTCAATGGTGATCCGAAGGTCTTCACCCAGCTCGAGGTTTTCCGGCGCGAGGCCGGGCCAGGCGCTGATGACCTGGCCACCGTTGACGCCGCCGCCGATAAGGTAGGCGAGACTGCCGGTCCCATGGTCGGCTCCGAGCGAAGCATTCTGCGCGACACGCCGCCCAAACTCGGTGTGTACCAACACCGTCACACCCTGCATGCGCGTGCCCATATCGGTATAGAACGCACTGAGCGATCCGGCAAGGTCGGTCAGTGACTGATTAATATAGTTCGGCAGGTTTTCGTGGTGATCCCAGTCCTCGGAATCAAGGCAAATCACTTCCACCGGCAGGCTGGACTTGATTATCTGGCCGGCCTGCAACAGCTTGTTGCCCAACGCGGAGTTAGGATAGACAGCGCCATTTTCAGGGAGGAGAGTGTCCAGGTTAGCCGCCTGCAGTTCCTCCAATGCGGCGAGCGCCGCCTGCGCCGGGCCGTGGAATGGCGCGGTGCTGCGGTAAAGTTCGGCGAGCACCGTGGGGTAGCCGCCATCAATGATATCCTGCTCGAATCCGAAATCATTGAGATTGCTAATGGCGAGTGGTTCTTCGGCGCCGAACAGGGATACCGCCACATTGCCGCTGATCGACACGGCGCGAAACGCGGAACTCGAGGCCGGGGGACTGACCGCCAGGTGGCGTCCGAGCCAGCCGGTTGTGGGTCCAGCGCTGTCGTCAACGCCGCGTTCGACAAGCCCCTGGGCGGTAAAATGCGAACGTGAACCGTGGGGGACGCCGGTGGCGTGTATCAGTGCGAGCTCGCCGCTGTCATAGAGGGGTTTGATTGGCGCCAGAGCCGGGTGCAAACCAAAAAAGCCGTCAAGATCAATGGCGCCGCCGGCATTGCCGGGCGCGGGCACATTGATGGTGCTGCGGTGGCTGTAGTAATCGTTGTCTCCATAGGGCACGACGGCATTCAAGCCATCCGCCGCGCCGCGCTGAAAAATACATACCAGGATGTCACGGTCGGGCAGTAACATGACTCGTCTTCACTCCTATCGCCATTGTCCTATCGTAGTTGAAAGTACGCGGAACTGATTAAAACCGCCGCCACACCGGGCGCCGCTTGCTCGGCTATGCCCGGCGCCAGGACGTCATTTTCCCCCGAGCCCGACTCCGTCACCAGCCAGTTGACCAGGACGGCGCGGTCCTCGCTTGATAGCGGGCGCATCAATATGCTGTCCGCCAGAGTATCAACAATAGCCGCGATGGTGTCCGCGCCGCTGAGCAGATTTGCATAGTCAATCTGAAATACATCGATCACCTGGACGAAAGGCGCGTAACTTAAAAACGACAGGCGCCAGCGGTTCAGCAGGCCGCCTGTGTTGGCCCAGTAGCCCTGTGTATCAGGATAGCCATCGGGCGTGGGCCAGTAAAACGGCAGCTGGCCGAGGGTGCTCTGGGCGTAAAAAAACAACAGGCCATCATCCGTGGGATAGGCGGTGTCCGGCGCCAGGGCGCGGATCGCGCCGGTGAGGTACTCCGCGGGCCGGCAGAATTTCAGATCGGCGGTATCGCGAAACGCGGATGCGGCGAACAGCGCGCGCAAAGTGGTTTTGATATCCCCGTTTGATGTGGTGAACGCTGACGCTACCGCATCGATAGTGGATGTATCGGGGGTGTCGCTGATAAAGCGGCGGCAGAGTTTGGTGGCGATGAAGCGGGCGGTCGAAGGATGTGATGCCAGGATATCGAGCACCTGTTCCCCATCATTTTCTCCACCACCTGCGGCAATGGTGTTTCCCAGAACCGATTTCGCATCGTTGTCGTGCGCTGTAGGCACATACACAAAGGTGCCGTAATCACCACTCGGGTCACCGGGAAAACGGATGGACCACCCGGTGAAACAGCGCGCCACTTCTTTTACATCGCCTTCGGTATATCCGCCGTTGACTCCGAGTGTATGCAGCTCCATGAGTTCGCGCGCATAGTTTTCGTTGGGCGCGGAAGCGAGATTGAAAAAGTTGTCGAGATAAAACAGCATCGACGGACTGTGCGCTGACGCGCCTAGCAGGTCACGGAAGTTGCCGAGCGCGTGGGCGCGGATCACCAGGCGATCGTCCTCGGGTTTGAGCGTGGGGCCAAGCCCGTTCACCAGGTGGATGTTGAAGTGATTGGACCAGAATTCCACCATCACTTCGTAAAGCTGGCGCTGACTGAATATCTGCCGGTACTGCGCCGCCGCGATCATCTGCCGGGCCACGTCGGACGCATTAGCGGGAAAACCGCCGATCAACTGCGCCGGAGTTTGCATCGTCGCCGGGAAAAGTGTCTGGATGGTGGCTTCGAGATCACCGTCATCAATCGCCAGGTAATCCAGTTGATTTTCGAGATAGGCGTCGATGCCCATACTCTGGATGGCGCTTAACGCATCGCGGTGCACGCCGAAGCTTGTGCGTTTCAATACGGTATATTCCACCGAAGCAGCGGGTAGTGATGGCTGTAATGGCGGAGGATTGTTAATAACACCGCTGCCACTGTCCCCGTCTGATCCGCAGCCGTGGAGTGCCGGCGCCAGCGCCGTGTAGCCAAGACCCAAGGCCATGACTTTCAGAAAATCACGGCGGCTGTGCAGGCTATCGAGCAGGGAACGCAGATCCATTGGCGCAGCGTCGTCCATCTGCTTGGTTTTGGGTAAACGAGTAGTCAAAGGGGCAATCCTGGTAAACAGTGAAGGATTAGATTCTAGCAAATAAAAGAAATCAGAACCCTTATTATTTAATCAAATAAAAACTACTTTATAAAGGACGACGCTCAATTTTTGTTAACTCGGTCAATTTTGTCATGAATTAGCCGGCAAACTGCATAATATCGATGCCTTCCTTTATCGATGGAATCCTGCTTTGGTATTGTCATAAATTGGAAACCTTACTCTATAGAAGACCATTGTTCTTTCGGCGTATTCGTCAAAGCGGGGAGCTGCATCACGCACCCTTTTTATTTGTCCAGGATTTTTCCAGAATATTGGTGACAACACTGTCACAGTAAGACCGCCCGGCTCGCGGTCGAGTTTTTGTGGACGCAGTGACCATCCGTCTTCACGTTTAGTCATTAGTAGCCAACACGGTACATATCACTATTTATTGATCCAGCTACAGGTTTTTCCAGTAAATTGCCCCTAAAATTTGTCCGCGAGAACGGGGCGCACCGCGTATTGCTCGGATTTTTACCAGAGAAATCGAGCGGCCCAAACTCTTGATTCTGTAACAGCCATTCCTATCTAGGCTTTAGAAAGCGAAAAGTTTTTTTGGCATCTTACAACGGAGGCGAAATTTATGAGCAAAGAAGAAAAGAAAGAAGTTAAGAAAACTAAGGAAATTCAAACTGCCCGGCCGGCGCGCACCTTAAGTCCGTTCGAAGAAGTGGACCGCATGCTGGAAGGTTTTTTTCCGCGGGGCTGGATGCGGCCGTTTCGCACGGAATGGCCTTCGTGGGGTGAGTTAACCGCTCCTCTGGAAATGCAGCTGCCGAAAGTGGATGTGATCGACCGCGATGCCGAAGTGGTGGTGCGCGCGGAAATGCCGGGTGTCGACAAAGATAATCTGGAGGTGTCCGTTTCCGATAACGCGGTGACAATCAAAGGTGAGACGCAGCGCGAAGAAAAAGAGGAAAAGGGCAACTATTACCGCCGCGAGACGTCGCGCGGCGCTTTCTCGCGCACAATTGCGTTGCCGAACTACGTGAACACGGAAGGCTGCAAAGCGGCGTTTAAAGACGGCATATTGGAGCTGACCTTGCCCAAGCTGGAGAAAGCCAAACGGCGCACGATCAAGATTGACTAACGCTGAACAAACTTGTGGAAGCAATGGGTGATGCTATTGCCCATTGCGTCCATAAACAACGGTATATATCAGCGGCCTGTTTTTTCGTATTCACACGTTGAACATTTAACGTAATTACCGGGTTTAATCATCAAGAGGAATGGTGACGATGAAATCCTGGCGGGATATCAGTGAAGGTGTTGGTGAAACGTGGGATCATGTGCTGGATGGATGGCGCAAACTATTCCGGCGCGCCGGACATGCATTGACTCGGTATACACCCGGCAAAACTGAAGAGGCGGGCGGTGGTCAATCGGGGGAGATTGCGCTGCGCAGCGCCGGTTGGGGTGTGCTCGCCTGCGAGGTGTTTGATGACAATGATCAGATCATGGTGCGCCTGGAAGCGCCCGGCATGGAAAAGGATGACTTTGATCTGCAGGTGGTTAGCGGATTTCTGGTCGTGAGCGGTGAAAAGCGCATGGCGCGGGAACGCAACGATGGCGGTTATCATATTTCAGAATGCGCCTATGGCCGGTTTGAACGCGCAATTCCATTGCCGGATGATGTTGATTCCGGCAAAGCCAAAGCCAGCTATAAGCGCGGCGTATTGCGCGTGGAGATGCCAAAAACAAAACCGCGGCAGAGGATCAAGGTTGTTGTTCATTAGAGGTGTCATGCAAGCTCCTCATTGAAAAAGAGGAGTATAGGGAGATTAAAGGTTTGTCATCGATGCAACATCATTTTCGCGGCTTGAACCTGATATTAATCCCCCTTAATCCCCCTTTTGCAAAGGGGGATCACTTGATCTCTTGCTTAGTATGGCGGCGCATAAAGGGGTGCCGGATGGGCTCCACTTTGAAAGATAGGGATGTGGGGAGATTTTCTCGTTCCCACGCTCCGCGTGGGAACGCGTATGACTAAATGCACTGGTGAGTTAACGTATTGACAATGAGAAAAACGTAGAGAACGAATCACTCATGCAAAAATTTCGTATCGTTTTTTTATGGCTCTTCGTAAAAGAGTTATGCGCGCGTGCGGGTACGCGATTTATCCTGCGGTGACACGCGCGTGTATCTGGAGGTTGAGTATCGACGAGTACACTGCAAGACGTGTGGAGGGGTGAAGAGCGAACGACTGGACTGGATGGTGCACCGTCGACTGTATACGACACGGTTTGCCCACCACATTGGTCAGCGTTGCAAAGAGGCCTCGATTGATTCGGTGGCGAAGGAATTCCATCTTGATTGGCACACGGTAAAGGAATTGGAGAAGGAGTATATGCGCGCCGTGCTGGCCAAGACGGGGCTACCCGCCCCGGAGGCAATCGGGATTGACGAGATCTCGATCCGCAAGGGACATACCTACCGGATTGTGGTGAGCGACCTGATCCGGGGACGGCCGATCTGGTTTGGTGGGGAGGACCGTTCCGAGGCGAGCATGCAGCGGTTTTATGAGGATATGGGCCCGAAAAAGACCAAGAAAATCCGTCTGGCAGTGATGGACATGTGGAAACCGTTTCGCAACGTCACTCAGGAACGCGCGCCCCAGGCGACGATCCTGTTCGACAAGTTTCACGTGATCAAGCACCTGAATGACGCCATGGATCAGGTGCGCAAGAACGAATACGTGCGGCTACGCGGCAAGGACCGACAATTCATCAAGGGACAGAAGTATACGCTGCTTAGCCATCGGTCGAATTTAGACCTGGATGGCAAACGGGCGCTGAAGACACTGTTGGCAGCTAACAAGCGATTGAATACCGCCTATCTGCTCAAGGAATCGTTCGGGCAACTCTGGGACTATCAAAGCGAGGTGTGGGCGCGAAAGTTTTTCGACAACTGGAAGGCTTCACTCAAATGGCAACGGCTCGAACCGTTTGAGAAATTCGCAGAGATGATCGAACGTCATTGGGAGGGTATTGCGATGTATTGCAAACCACAGAACAAGGTATCACTGGGATTCGTGGAAGGACTGAACAACAAGATCCGTGTCATCCAACGTCGTGCGTATGGATTGCGTGACGAGGAATATCTGAGGCTCAAGATCCTCACCTCTACGCTGCCAAAGTGAGAAAATCATGGAAAATCACCCATACTCTTTTACGAAGAGCCTATAAATAGTAGGCTTCATCGATAAATAACACGTCGCCCATGGCTTTCTTGATGACCTCGCGGGTCTTGGGCGAGGTGTGGCCGATGTACTGGCCGACCAGGTCATCGCGCGTGACCGCGACCAGATGGCCTTCGCGCACATACTCCAGCTTGTGCAGGATTTCCGCCATGCGCAGCGCCACCGTGGTTTTGCCGGTGCCCGGGTTGCCGGTGAAACACATGTGCAGGGTGGGTGTCTCCGAGGTTAACGCCATTTTTTTCCGCAGGCGTTCCACCAGCAGCAATGCCGCGATTTCGCGGATGCGGGTCTTCACGGGTTTGAGTCCGATGAGTTCCCGGTCCAGCTTGTCGAGCACTTCCTGGATATGCGAGGACCGGTATTCCGCCTGTAAATCAATTTCAGTTTCTTCGGATACGTTGGCGGTTTGGTTCTTGTCACTCATTGTGTTAAATGCCTGTTCGTTCATAGTCGTCGGTAACAATTAGATATGTTGAGTCAGATAAACCGGAAGGGTGAAATCACCCTTCCGGTAGTCTTGCCTAGTAACGCTCGTTTTCGCCTTTGTCAGTAGCGTAAGAATGAACCGTGTAGTGCATGGTTCTTCCCGCGCCTTCCTGGCGCACCAGTCCAAAACCGGGTTCCTTTTTGGGCCGGTTAACGATGAACGACATGCGCGGGGTTTCCCAGCCGCGGGTCGAATCAAACGCCGTGACGCGCACATAGTGATTGGGGAATGTCTTGCGGCAGTTGTTGATCTCCATAAGAATCCCGGCGGGATCCTTGAGATCAAACATCGGCATGCCGAACATTTCCCAATAGGTGTTGCGCGGGTGCGGGTCATCGGTGTATTCCACACTGACCGCCCAGCCGTTATTTAAGGCGTATTTGATTTGCAGGCTGATTTGCTCGTCGGTCAGATCGGGTAAAAACGAAAACTGTCCCTGCGTAATGCGATTGCCGTGATTGGTCATCATAATGACATCTCCTCGTTAGCGTTATACTCTGGTTTTTTAAACACCGGCTTATTAAACACTGGCGGTTGCGGTTGGCACGAAGTCCGCGGTGTCGGTGGACTCATAGTTGAAGCTAATGTCCTTCCAGGTGTCCAGCGCGGCTTTCAGCGGTGTACACCATTTGGCGGCCGCTTCGAGAATCTGCGGACCTTCCTTCAGGTAATCACGGCCTTCGTTGCGCGCCTGGATCATGGCTTCCAGCGCCACACGGTTGGCAACCGCGCCCGCCTGGATACCCATGGGATGGCCGATGGTGCCGCCGCCGAACTGAAGTACTACGTCTTCACCCAGGTAGTGCAGCAATTGGTGCATCTGTCCGGCATGGATATCGCCGGATGCGACAGGCATAACCTTGTTCAGCGACGCCCAATCCTGTTCGAAGAACAGGCCGTTTTCCAGGCTCACCGGCGTGTGCGAGTCGCGCAATGTGTCGTAGAAGCCCTTGATCATCAGCGGATCGCCTTCGAGTTTGCCCACCACGGTGCCGGCGTGAATGTGATCGACGCCCGCCATGCGCATCCATTTACAGATGACGCGGAAGTTCATGCCGTGATTTTTCTGCCGCGAATAAGTTGAGTTGCCGGCGCGGTGCAGGATCATGTCGTTCTTGCGCGCCCACTTGGCCATGGACTGAATCGCGGTGTAACCGATGACAAGATCGATTATGATGATGACGGAACCTAAACTTTTCGCGAATTCCGCGCGCTCATACATATCTTCCTTGGTGCCCGCGGTGACATTGAGGTAGTGGCCCTTGACTTCGCCGGTCGCGGCGGAAGCGCGGTTCACGGCTTCCATGCAATACAGGAAGCGGTCGCGCCAGTGCATGAAAGGCTACGAGTTGATGTTCTCGTCGTCCTTCACGAAATCCAGACCGCCTTTCAATGCTTCATACACCACGCGGCCGTAATTGCGGCCCGACAAACCGAGCTTGGGCTTGGTGGTGGCGCCCAGCAGCGGACGGCCGAATTTGTCGAGGCGTTCGCGTTCCACCACGATGCCGGTCGCCGGTCCCTGGAAAGTCTTGAGATAGGATACCGGAATCCGCATGTCTTCCAGGCGCAGGGCTTTCACGGCCTTGAAGCCGAACACGTTACCGATGATGGACGCGGTCAGGTTGGCAATCGAACCGGGCTCGAACAAGTCAAGATCATAGGCGATATACGCAAAATATTGTGCGTCCACCTTAGGTGCCTTCACCGGTATTCGGTACCGCATCCACACGATAAGCTTTGGCGCGGTACAATTCGCAGTCGGTTAAACGGTCGGTCCATACCACGGTCCAGGTGGCAGTGGAGGATTCGCCTGCGACCGCGGCGGCGGCTTCTTCCGGGTCCACACCGGCTTGCGGCGTGATGCGGAATAATGCGATGACATCGGTATCTTTGGGAACGTAGCTGGGTTCCCAATAACCCATTTTCTTTTAAGGGATAACGCCGGACTTGTAGCGTTCCTTGGCGTTGGTGATTGTTTCACTGACTCCCATTGCTGGCCTCCGTAAATAGTTGTTTAGGTATCGATGGGGTTTTTCAAAAACCAAAAAAACTTCCAAATAGAAGTGGTAAGCATGCAGAGAATGACGTATAAATAAAATTCGATTATTTATATGGATGGTATAGACTATTATCTATGGAAAAGCCGGTCGCTGTACATTTATTGCGGCACATCAGTCTGCGCCAACTGCAAATCTTTGACGCCATTGCGCGCCTGGGCAGTTTCACGCGCGCGGCGGAAGAAATGTTTCTTACCCAACCGACGGTCTCGATGCAAATCAAGAAGCTCGAGGACGGCATTGGCTTGCCTTTGTTCGAACAGATCGGCAAACAGATTTACCTGACCGGGGCCGGTAAAGTGCTGCAAGAGCATACGCGCCAGATACTCGATGCGCTGGCTAATCTCGAAATGGAAATTGCCGATCTGCAGGGATTAAAAACCGGCATGTTGCGGCTGGCAGTGGTGACAACCGCCAAGTATTTTGCGCCACGGGCCCTAGGCAAATTTTGCGAGCTTTATCCCGGCGTGGATGTCGCGTTGAAAGTGACCAACCGGGAGCGGCTGCTGGAACGCATGCCGCAGAATCTCGATGATTTGTATATCATCGGCAGGCCTCCCGAGTCGGAGGAATTTATCTTTGAACCTTACCTTGCCAATCCGCTGGTGGTGCTGGCGCCCCGTACGCATCCGCTCGCCGGTCAGCGCGATATTGAACCCGCAAAGTTGGCGGACTATTACTTCATTATGCGCGAGGCGGGTTCGGGCACGCGTATGGCCGTCGAGGATTTTTTTTCCCAGCGCGGGATCAAACTGAAAATCCGTATGGAACTGGGCAGCAACGAAGCGATCAAACACGCCATCGATGCCGGTCTTGGTATCTCCGTGTTATCGCGCCATACGTTGGCCCTGGAAGGTGAAGACGGACGACTCACGATACTCGACGTCAAAGGCTTTCCCATCTTATGGCAATGGTGTGTCGGATACAATAAAGGCAAGCGCCTGTCTGTGGTCGCCAAAACATTCCTGGAATTTCTCAAGACCCAGGGAGAAAGCATCATGCGGACCTGAAGAAGGCTGTCTGCAATTGACGTTCATTTATGCCGGAAAGGATATGCGTGACGCGAATATCTATAAACGCCGGCTAATGATTAGCAAGTAGTTTTGGAAGCAACCGGCATCGAATGTGATCTGGCAAATTACCACGCCGTGGATTTCACCAAAATGTCATGTCGATAAATGCGAAAAGAAGGCTGTTTCAATACCTGCGGGATTTTGAAGAAAATGGCATTCGTGTTTCCTGTATCCTATTCTTATACTTAATAAAGAAGCGTATGTTCGTTTGATGCGGCACGGAGACCCTTAATTAAACACGAAACAAAACGATCGAATCATGCTTCCCTTAATAACCCGGTTCATCCTGTATTTTGCGGGCAGTGCTCTCGCTGTCATTCTCGCCCTTGCCTCATTCGAATATCAAAAGTTTGAGCTTGAAAAATCCCAATTTCAGGCAGAGGAAGCCCTGCGCTTGTCGCTGACATCCAGGGAGCTGCAGGCGGACTTGCGTGAACCGGTCAGGGATATAAGCACCATTGCCGCGCTGCAGGTCCTGGGTGATTATCTGGGTAATGAGACTGCCGCCAACCGGATTCGTGTTGAAACCGTGTTCCGGAATTTCGCGCAGAATGCCCGTATTTATGACCAGATTCGTTACATCGACCGCTCCGGAATGGAGCGCGTGCGTGTGAACTACCACGATGGTGTTGCCGCAGCGGCGCCATTGGATCAATTGCAGGACAAGTCGCAACGCTACTATTTCATTGAGTCGCGCCGCCTCAAGCCAAATGCTATCTACATATCTCATGTGGACCTGAATGTCGAACAGGGAGAAATCGAACGCCCGTTCAAACCAATGATCCGGATAGCGGCGCCGGTATACGATGCCGCCGGTCAACTGAAGGGAATCGTGATGCTCAATTACCTGGCTGCCGCAATGCTCGATGATTTCAGGAAATTCATGGAAGACAGCTGGGGCGAGCCGATGATGGTCAATCCCGGGGGATACTGGTTGGCGAGTCCCTACAGGGATGATGAGTGGGGCTTCATGTTTGGCAGGGAAGTAACTTTTGGGAAACGCTATCCAGGAGCATGGAATTACATTGTGAGTAATGCAGCGGGTGCGGTGAAAACAGAAAATGATTTATTTATATTTGACACGATTCATCCCTATGCCGTAAGCGCAATACGCGGCACAACACCCGCCGAAAAGATCGTAACCGAGCAGTATTGGAAAATTATCACGCGGATACCACAGCAAGCGCTGATTTATTCACCACTGTCATTGATCGAGGCGCGAACCACGGCGCTGGCAAGCCTGCTGTCGTTGGTATTTGTCCTGAGTGTGGCCCTGGCCTGGCTGCGCACCAATTACGTTGCCAAGGTCAATGCGTTGCGTGAAAGCGAAAACCGCCTCGCCGAAGCGCAACGCATTGCCCATGTCGGCAACTGGGTATGGGATATTCCCACCGGTAAACTGACATGGTCGGACGAGATCTACCGTATCTTCGGACGCGAACCGGAGCCATTTGGCGCCAGCTACGATGCGTTTCTTGCTGCTATTCATCCCGATGACCGCGAGAGGGTGGTCGGCGCGGTGAATGCGGCGGTGCGCCGCAAGGCGCCTTATGCCATCGATCACCGCGTTGTACTTCCTGATGGCGCCGTGCGTTACGTGCACGAACGCGGCGCGGTTCAGTTGAATGCCGCCGGTGAATCCGTGCGCATGCACGGTACGGTGCAGGACGTCACCGAACGGATACAGACAGAAGAGGTGCTGCGCGAAAACGAGGAGCGCTTCCGTCAACTGGCCGACAACATCAACGAGGTGTTCTGGCTGGCCGAGTGGCCGCAGAACAAGGTGCTGTACGTCAGTCCGGCTTTTGAACGCGTGTGGGGAATCAACGCCGGGCAACTCTATGAGGATCCGATGGTCTGGGTTCGCGCCGTTGCCGATAAAGACCGCCAACGCGTCGAACAAGCTTATCTGGACGGCGCCGGGAAGGGCGGATTCGATGTCACATACCAGATCATAAGGCCGGACGGTGAATCACGCTGGATGCACGACCGGGCCTTCGAGGTGCGCAACAAAGAGGGCGCGGTTTTCCGGATCGCGGGCGTTGCCCAGGACATCACCGAACGCAAGCAGGCTGAGCAGGCGTTGCGGGAAAGTGAAGAACGCTTCCGTTTGTTGTTTGAATCCGTTGCCGAAGGTGTGTTCGGCGTCGACTTAAAGGGTGACTGCATGTTCATTAATCCCGCCGGCCTGCGCATACTGGGTTACACCGATGCCGCGCAGTTAATTGGCAAGCCGATACATCAGTTAATCCATCATACGCGGCCGGATGGCTCGTCCTGCCCGCAACAGGAGTGCCGCGTCTACCGCGCATTCCGCGAGAATCAGAACTTTTATTCGGACAACGAATGGTTCTGGCGCAGCGATGGTTCATTTTTCGAAGTGGAGTACCGGTCGCACCCACTGCGCAGGGATGGAAAAGCCGTGGGGTCAGTGACGACGTTTGTGGATATCAGCGAACGCAAACGGGCCGAACAACAACTGCAAAATTACCGCGAACAATTGGAAGCGATGGTGGCGCAACGCACGGCCGAGCTGGAAGCAAGTTATAAAGAGATGGAAGCTTTCAGTTACTCAATCGCTCACGACCTGCGTACGCCACTGCGTTCCATAACCAGTTTCAGCCAGATCCTGGAGCAGGAAGCCGGGCCGAAACTCAGTGAACAGGAACTCCTGGATCTGCGACGCATCATTAAGGCCGGAAAGTATATGGCGGCACTTATCGACGACATTCTGGAACTGGCCAGGATCAGCCGCACTCAATTTGCACTAGAAACGGTTGACCTCAGCGGCCTCGCGAATACCATTGTCGAAAATTTCAGGCGGGTTGATCCGCGGCGATCCGTGCGGGTGGATATCGCTCCAAATATGAAATGCAAAGGAGATATCAGGTTATTGCGTATCGCGCTGGAAAATCTGTTCGAAAACGCCTGGAAATACACCAGAAAACGCGCGGACGCGCATATCGAATTCGGCGTCACAAAAAAAGACCACGAAAAGGTATATTATGTGCGCGATAACGGCGCGGGTTTTGACATGCGCTACATTCATAAATTGTTCACACCATTCGGACGCCTGCACAAACCCGACGAGTTCGAAGGCGCCGGCATCGGACTGGTGTCCGTACAGAGCGCCATTCAACGCCACAATGGCAGAGTTTGGGTGGAGTCAAAAGAAGGGGAAGGGTCGACATTTTATTTTACCTTGGGTGTATTCCAATCCAA
This sequence comes from Gammaproteobacteria bacterium, assembly GCA_022627515.1. Taxonomy (GTDB): domain Bacteria; phylum Pseudomonadota; class Gammaproteobacteria; order SZUA-152; family SZUA-152; genus JAKEGK01. Next base: position 2,601 of record JAKEGK010000115.1, on the reverse strand, counting down.
TAAACAGAATGTGCCTGAGTTAGCCGCGCCGGGCAATCATCATGGTGGCGCAAAGCAGCGCGCTAAGGAATCCGTTATTTAAGGATCTTTTTACGTCATACCGGCGAAAGCAGGTCATTTCCGGATTAGAGCAAACGGCGCAATGGATGACATATTAAACTACAGCATGCAGCGTCCGTTCAGTATAAGCATGGTTAAGTCCGGCGCGGAGATAAAATTGGCGGCGGCGGAATGCGCCGCTATTGGTGTAATTTGTCAAGTTAAATGACGGTCATGAGTAATGAATCAAAAGGAATGCTGTTAGGGGTGCTCGGCGTCGTAGCTTTTGGCCTGACATTACCGGCAACCCGTTACGTTGTGCCCCATCTGGATCCGGTTTTTATTGGATTAGGGCGCGCGGTTCTGGCGGCGGTTTTTGCGGCTTTGCTGCTGCTCATAACCCGGCAGCCTTTACCGGATAAATTTCAATTTTATAAGTTGCTTGTAATCGCATCGGGGGTTGTAGTTGGATTTCCGGTACTATCAGCATGGGCCATGCAAACCGCGCCATCATCGCATGGCGGTGTTGTTCTGGGGATACTGCCTTTGGCAACCGCTGTTGCGGGTGTCTTGATTTCCAACGAGCGGCCGTCTGCAGGCTTCTGGCTGTCCGGCGCCGCGGGATGTGCTGTTGTAGTACTTTACTCGCTGCGTGGTGGAGCGGGATCATTCCAGCCGGGCGATCTTGCATTGCTGGGCGCGGTTGCAAGCGCCGCTGTGGGGTACGCGGTTGGAGGCCAGCTTTCCAGAGAAATCGGCGGCTGGCAGGTGATCTGCTGGGCTTTGGTGATCTCATTGCCGTTTATCGCCTTGCCGGCCTGGATTCAGGCGCCTGAAAACGGTTTGAATATCCCCGTCAACATCTGGATGGCTTTTTTATATCTTGCGCTGGTCAGCCAGTTGTTCGGATTTTTTCTGTGGAACAAAGGGCTTGCTTTAGGCGGTATCGCCAGAGTCAGTCAGGCACAGCTTGTTCAGCCTTTTGTAACAATAATTGCCTCCGCCATATTGGTTAATGAAGCAATCGATGCTACAACTATTTTATTCGCACTAATGGTGGTGGGTTGGGTGGCCATCGGCAAACGCATGCCGATCCATGCAAATAACTGATCCTCGCGTCCACCCGGCCAGACACAGCCTGTATGCCATTGCCGTGCGCATACCGGCTTAACCGGCCTTTGACCAGCGAGTAAATTCGACAATGAAATTCACCGACTTTATTTCGATCGCAGGCTACGCCATTGAAGTGGTGGGGGTGCTTGTAGTGGTTGTGGGTTCATGCGTCGCGACCATTGCGTTCATCCGCACTTACCGCGCGCTGGCCGAAGGCGTGGCGTATCAGACTTACCGCCGGCAACTTGGACGGTCAATCATTCTGGGGCTGGAGTTTTTAATTGCCGGCGATATTATTCGCACCGTCGTCGTCGATACTTCGCTGGAAAAAATTGCCGCCCTCGGACTCATTATCCTGATCCGCTCGTTCCTTAGCATTACCCTGCACCTCGAAGTGGAAGGCCGCTGGCCATGGCAGGCGGAAAAACGCGATGCAAACTGAGTGGGCCAAAAGATCGCAGAGATCGGCAACTCCGGCTCCTCCATCCAACCGCACCTGCGCATACAAGTCATGAACAAAGACCGCTGCTTTCCCTTATTCCAAAACCTCGTGCCCTTCAAATTCAGCACCACCAAGTAAAAACACACAACAACTGGAACGAGCAAAGCAATATCCAACTGGCGAGCGGCAGCCATTATTTGTTTAACTAAGCTCTGATTAATTGCATGTATCGAACTGCGAACAGGATTTGTCTACAGAATCTTTATGCTATGGAAAAACCATCGCTGTTCCGACATTGACTTCTGTCCAAAGGTGGCTAGAATGGATACACAAATGTGTATCCATTAGGTTAAAACATGACTAAAACCGCCGCCTTACGCATCCGAATCGAACCAACACTTCATCAGCAGTTTATTGATACCTGCAAAGCCCAAGATATAAAGGCTTCGGAAGTGTTAAGGGATTTCATGCGTCAATTTGTGGCACAAAACGCAGGTGGAAAACAAGCGCAATTATTTCGGGAGAACAATAAATGAACAGGGAGCAGGAATACTCATACTATGAGTTTTTTGCAGGAGGTGGTATGGCTCGTGCTGGTCTTGGTAATCGATGGCGGTGCCTCTTTGCAAACGATATTGATGAAAAGAAAGCTTCGACTTACGCAGCAAATTGGGGTGATGACCATTTTGTACTTGCAGATGTGGCTAAGGTTACAACAGACTACCTTATTGGGCGCGCCGATCTCGCTTGGGCCTCATTTCCATGTCAAGATCTTTCGCTGGCAGGAGTTGGTGCAGGTATCCATGCTGAACGAAGTGGTACGTTCTGGCCATTTTGGAAATTGATGCGCAGTCTTAATAAAGAAGGTCGAGGTCCAAAGCTTATTGTATTAGAAAATGTCAACGGAGCTTTAACAAGTCACGAAGGTAAAGATTTCGCGGCAATTTCGACAGCACTAGCTGAATCTGATTATCGTTTTGGGGCCATCGTCATAGATGCGGTTCATT
>JAKEGK010000114.1 GCA_022627515.1 Gammaproteobacteria bacterium | reverse complement strand
GCGGATTTTGGTTTTACCGAGGTCATTGTCAAATTGTCTACACGCCCGGAGAAACGGGTGGGTTCCGACGAAGTCTGGGACAAGGCTGAGCATGCCCTGGAACAGGCCTTGAATGCCAAAGGATTGGAGTGGGCTTTGCAGCCCGGGGAGGGGGCGTTCTATGGCCCCAAAATCGAGTTTTCGCTCAAGGATTGCTTAGGAAGAGTCTGGCAATGCGGCACCATCCAGGTGGATTTTTCCATGCCGGGCCGGCTGGATGCGTACTATATCGCCGAAGACGGCAGCAAACAGGTGCCGGTCATGCTGCACCGGGCCATTTTGGGTTCCATGGAGCGATTTATCGGCATTCTTATCGAACACCACGCGGGTGCTTTCCCCGCCTGGCTGGCTCCCTGGCAGGCTGTGGTGATGAATATTACCGACCGGCAGGCGGATTATGTGCAAAAAGTTGAAAAATCCTTGCTAAATAGTGGACTGCGCGCAAAATCCGACTTGAGAAATGAGAAAATCGGCTTTAAAATTCGCGAGCACACATTACAGAAGGTTCCCTACCTGCTCGTCGTGGGTGATCGGGAACAAGATAATCAAACGGTAGCCGTTCGTACTCGTGGCGGGAAAGATCTCGGCAGCATGCCGCTGCCGGCATTTGAAGAAGGCCTGCTTAAGGAAATCGCGAGTCGTGGGCGCCAAACATTGGAGGATTAACGTATCGCTGCTGATAAAGAATTGCGGTTAAATGAAGAGATTACCGCACCATCGGTCCGGGTTATCGGACTAGAAGGCAACCAGATAGGTATTTTGCCAACAAAAGAAGCGTTGGCAATGGCTTACGAGGCTGAATTGGATCTTGTTGAGATGGTGCCCAACGCAGATCCGCCGGTATGCCGTATTATGGATCACGGCAAGTTCTTATACGCCGAAAGCAAAAAACGGCATGCCGCCAAAAAAAGGCAGCAGCAAGTTCACATAAAGGAAATCAAGTTTCGTCCGGGAACGGAAATCGGAGACTATGAGGTTAAAATGCGTAACCTCAAACGTTTCCTGAAACACGGCGATCGAGTCAAGGTCACACTGCGATTTCGGGGCCGTGAAATGGCGCACCAGGAATTGGGCATGAATTTATTAAAGCGTGTCGAACAGGACCTGGATGATTTGGGAACTGTAGAGCAATTTCCCAAAATGGAAGGGCGCCATTTAGTGATGTTGATTGCGCCAAAGCGATAGCAATTTAACAACACATAGCAAAACGAATGCGTACTACTGTGGGCTGAGCTTGGCAACTTGAGTCCCCAGTTCAATTAAACGTACGCGTAGTACTAAAACACAGTACAAAAAGACGTATCAATAACTGTTAATCAATATAACTGGAGTAGGAAGATGCCAAAAATGAAAACCAATCGCGGCGCCGCCAAGCGGTTTCGCCGTACAGGAGCTGGTGGTTTCAAGCGTAACCAGTCACATCGCCGTCATATTCTGACCAAAAAGAGCACCAAGCGTAAACGTCAACTTCGCAATCCGAGTCTGGTTGCACAGGTGGATACCCGCATGGTCAGCCGCCTATTACCGTACAATTAGCAGCGAGGTGAGGATAAGAATATGGCAAGAGTAAAACGTGGTGTTCAGGCGCGAGCCAGACACAAAAAGGTGCTGGCTAAAGCCAAAGGTCATTATGGCCGCCGCAAAAACGTATATCGTGTGGCGGTGCAATCGGTTACCAAGGCCGGGCAGTATGCCTATCGTGACCGCCGCCAGAAAAAGCGTCAGTTCCGGGTGTTATGGATCGCGCGTATCAATGCAGCGGCACGTGAACATGGCCTGTCTTATAGCCGATTTATAAACGGTCTCAAAAACGCGTCCATCGAGATAGATCGTAAGGTCCTGGCGGACCTCGCGGTATTCGAAAAAGAGGCCTTTGCGAAATTGGCGGAAAAAGCCAAAGCCAGTCTGGCAGCTTAGTTACCGGATCTCCGATTTCCGTGTAACGATTCATGTAACAGACCAGAAAAGGGGAAGGCCTGACGGTCGACCCCTTTTTTATTTCCGGTTCAACGTTTATTGCCAGTATAACGGAGTTATCACATTGTCAGATGCGCTGGAACAATTAGTCAGTAACGCCGAAAGCGCTATTCAAAACGCGCAGGATTTGAAAGCGCTGGATGATCTGCGCGTGGCTTATTTGGGCAAAAAAGGCGAGATCACCCAGCGAATGCAAACTTTGGGCACATTGGCGCCCGAAGAACGGAAAGAAGCCGGTAAATACATCAATCTAGCGAAACAATCCATCCAGACTGCGATAGAAGCACGGAAATCAACGCTTGATCTGGCGGACCTCGACGCCAAGCTGGCGGCGGAAGCGATTGATGTCACTTTACCCGGCCGCGGTCAGAGTAATGGAGGATTACATCCCGTCACATTGACCTTACAGCGTATCGAAAAGTTATTTTCCCAACTTGGTTTCGAAATTGCCGAAGGTCCGGAAATCGAAGACGATTATCACAACTTTGAAGCGCTGAATATCCCGGAATCGCATCCAGCGCGCGCCATGCATGACACGTTTTACTTTGATGACCATTTGTTATTGCGCACTCATACCTCGCCGGTGCAAATCCGCGTCATGAAAAACAAGCAACCGCCGTTGAGAGTAATTGCTCCTGGCCGTGTTTACCGTTGTGATTCGGATTTGACACACACACCGATGTTCCATCAAGTCGAAGGTTTTATGGTGGACGAAGATGTGAGCTTCGCTCAGCTTAAGGGTATCTTGGACGAGTTTCTGCGCAATTTCTTTGAGCGTGATCTGGCGGTGCGGTTTCGCCCCTCCTATTTTCCGTTCACCGAACCTTCCGCCGAGGCGGATATACAATGTGTAATGTGCAACGGCGCGGGATGCCGCGTGTGCAGTCACACGGGATGGATTGAAGTGCTGGGCTGTGGCATGGTGCATCCCAATGTATTCAGGCATGTTGGTGTCGACAGCGAAAAATATACTGGCTTTGCGTTCGGCATGGGTGCGGAACGTTTAGCCATGCTGCGCTACGGGGTGAATGATTTACGATTGTTTTTTGAGAACGACTTGCGTTTCCTGCAGCAATTTAATTGATCGGTAAATTTAAAATATGTAATCAGTCAACACGGACTTTTAGTGCTGGACCGGTACTTGCTTTTAGGCATACGAATAGAAAGCCAATTTTATAGCCAAAAAATAGGCATTTTTACAGCTTTAGTATTTCCGCAATGTAAAGACGTTGACGAGAACAAAAATTCTCAAGCTGTAAAGTCGAATTTCATTTTATTTTTTATTTTTTTCATCGCGCACAAAACTTTTATCAATTAACATGTACAGCATATGAAATTCAGTGAGCAGTGGCTACGCGAGTGGGTCAATCCCGCGATAACTACACAACAACTGGCCAACCAGTTAACCATGGCCGGACTGGAAGTCGAAGCTGTGGAACGGGTCGCCGCGGAATTTAGCCAGGTCGTTATCGGAGTCGTAAAGCATATAGAGAAACATCCTGACGCTGATAAATTGAAAGTCTGTTCCGTTGACACAGGTAACGGACAGGTTCTGCAAATCGTCTGTGGCGCAAGCAATGTGGTGAAAGGTGGTAAATATCCGGTTGCATTGGTAGGAGCCGTATTGCCCAATGATCTCAAAATCAAAAAGAGTAAATTGCGTGGCGTGGAATCCAGCGGCATGATGTGCTCCGCAAAAGAATTGGGAATGTTGGAGCAGGCCGAAGGTTTGCTGACTTTGCCTGAAGATGCGCCGGTAGGTGAAACGCTTGTCAACTATCTTCAATTGAATGATGTCAGTATTGAATTGAGCCTGACCCCGAATCGCGGCGATTGCCTGAGTGTAGCGGGCGTTGCCAGGGAAGTAGCTGTACTCAATAAGATCTGTGTTACACCGGTCCATGCAGACCCGGTTGCCCCCCGCTGCGACGATACTTTCCCCGTTGACATAACAGCGCAGCAGGAATGCCCCCGCTATCTGGGACGGGTTATTAAAAATATCGATCCAACAAGAACAACCCCACTATGGATGCAGGAGCGATTACGCCGCAGCGGCTTGCGCAGCATTAGTCCTGTCGTCGATGTGACAAACTATGTTTTGCTGGAGCTTGGTCAGCCCATGCATGCGTTTGACCTGGATAAACTATCTGGAGGAATCATTGTTCGGTTGGCTAAAAAGGGGGAAGCGATTACCTTATTGGATGGCCAAAGCATTAAACTCATCGAAGGCACTTTAGTCATCGCCGATCAAAAACGGCCGGTCGCGTTGGCGGGAATTATGGGAGGCGAAGAATCCGCCGTCTCGGGCACAACCAGAACCATTTTCTTGGAAAGCGCATTTTTCGCCCCCGAATGTATTGCAGGCCGCGCGCGCGGTTATGGACTCCACACAGATTCATCACATCGATTCGAACGAGGCGTTGATCCGGCGTTACAGGAACGCGCGATTGAACGGGCAACCGCATTGTTGTTCGAGATCGTCGGTGGTGAGCCTGGTCCGGTAATCAGTAAGCAGATAAAGGAATACGTTCCGCAACGCAAGCCTGTTTTATTGCGTCACGAGCGCCTGAAAAAAGTGCTCGGCGCCAATCTGGATGCTTCGATCGTTGACGACATTCTGTTCCGGCTCGAACTGCAACATGTTGAACAGGAACATGGCTGGACGGTGACAGCGCCCAGCTTTCGTTTCGATGTCGAAAGCGAAGAGGATCTCATCGAAGAAGTGGCGCGCATTTACGGTTATGCCAATATTCCGGCCGCCCGAACCCAGGCGCCTTCCGTAATGTTACCCGTAACCGAGTCAGGCGTAACAGTTCAACGGATTCAAAACACATTGATAGACCGCGGTTACCAGGAAGCAATTACGTACAGTTTTGTGGATCCCAAGATTCAGAGTCACTTGTATTCAAGTAACGGTGCAGTCACTTTGGCCAATCCAATTTCCGCCGACATGTCTGAAATGCGAACTACACTTTGGCCGGGTTTGATAAGCGCTATTATCCATAACCTTAACCGCCAGCAATCAACGATAAAACTGTTTGAAACAGGCTTGCGGTTTATACGCATGGGGAACGATCTACAGCAAGAACCCATGATCGCGGGCGCCATTACAGGCAGCGCGTTGCCCATACAATGGGGCAAGGAGAACCGCAATATCGATTTCTTTGACATGAAGTCGGATGTCGAGTCGATCGTTGCGCTGACTGGCAATACCGACGCATTCATGTTCGTACCGGACAAACATCCCGCTTTACATCCCGGTCAGACAGCAAAAATCGTTCGGCATACTCAATTAAATCAAAAAGATGCCGACAATAGGTCTGTAGATTTTGAGGAAATAGGGTGGTTGGGCGCAATTCATCCAGCTGTAGGTAAAAAACTGGATGTTGATCAACCAATCTATGTTTTCGAAATCAAGCTGGCCGCTGTAACCCAGCGAATAATCCCTCGGTTTGAAGAGATTCCAAAATTTCCGTCTATTAAGCGGGATCTTGCGATAGTGGTGGACGAGGGAATCAGTGCCCAGGCCGTTAGCGACTGTATCCGTCGTGCATCAACAGCTATGCTGACAAACTTAAAGCTATTTGACGTTTATCAGGGCAAAGGTATTGATTCAGGTAGAAAAAGCCTGGCATTTAGTCTAACCTTGCAGGATCGTGACCGTACGCTTACGGATCAGGATGTAGATGTAGCAATGAAAGAGATATTGTCCACCCTTAACCGGGAACTCGGTGCAACATTAAGAACCTAGTGAGAGAGAGATATGGCCTTAACGAAAGCCGAAATGGCAGAAAAACTTTACGAAGAACTTGGCCTCAATAAACGCGAAGCCAAAGAAATCGTCGAAGCCTTCTTTGCCGAAATCAGCGAAGCCCTGGAAAGCGGTCGCCAGGTAAAACTTTCAGGTTTCGGTAATTTTGACTTGCGCAACAAAAATGAACGGCCTGGACGCAATCCCAAAACCGGCGAGGAAATACCTATTACCGCCCGCCGCGTTGTTACGTTTCGCCCCGGCCAAAAACTAAAAGCAAGGGTGGAAGCGTATGCTGGAAGCGAGCAACAATAACGAACTACCAATCATTCCAGGCAAGCGTTATTTCACGATCGGGGAGGTCAGTGATCTCTGTGGCGTAAAACCGCATGTGTTGCGCTACTGGGAACAGGAGTTTCCACAACTCAAGCCGGTAAAAAGGCGCGGTAACCGTCGTTATTACCAGCGTCATGATGTATTGATGATACGCCAGATCAGAAGTTTGCTTTATGAGCATGGCTTCACTATCGGAGGCGCGCGTCAAAAACTGGCCGACGGCGATGGGAAAGACATTGATAACAATGGCGCTGTGCTTCGGGAAATGATTAACGATCTCGAAGAAGTACTGGAAATCCTGAGCCGCTGATTTGCTTTTACCTATAAATGCATGACAGCATACTGCAGAGAAATTACGGTGTAATAAGTTTAATGGGCGTTCAATGCGCCCATTTTGCCGTAGTTTCTTCATTAAACCTGGTGTAGAATGCACCTTCCTTCAAGCAAGCACGTTGAGATTCCTTCCTTGGGAATACAATCAGTCGGGGCGTAGCGCAGCCTGGTAGCGCACCACAATGGGGTTGTGGGGGTCGGAGGTTCAAATCCTCTCGCCCCGACCAATATGCATGCTCATATTTTGTTTGAATACGGATACATACCCCTAGCGCTGGCACAGCCACATCCCTGTCTGGCGTTCTCCATGAAGCGAAATGACATATCATATAAAGTCATTCCGCTCAAAACTCATCCCCGTATTGCCTTTCCACACGGCAAACAAAATTTTTGAACAGCACCGATCAGAAAATTGCTATTTTTGATGCTCAATATGGTAGAGGTGGGTTATAAGCGGTTTGCCGTCTATCAGTTGCCCGACGATTTGTAATTTACCCGTCATGGAATAAACCGTATTTACGCCATTCGATAACACGATCACTTCCAGGTCGCCGGTACCTTTCGCACCGATGGTTTCGTCTGTCCATTTGAGGTTCTGGATAAACATCTGACGATCAGAAGTGTTGCTGAACAATTTCGCGTAGTCGTTCCTTATACCTTCCAGGTCTATGCGGTCATTGGTTTTCACATCATTGGAAAACAGGGAAGTAAGCAGGGCTAAATCACCCGTTTCATATGCTGTGACAAGCTGTGTCGTCAAATCCTGCAATTGCGCGGCATTCGGAACCTGGGGCACTGCATGT
>JAKEGK010000113.1 GCA_022627515.1 Gammaproteobacteria bacterium | reverse complement strand
CAGGATTAAACCCGCCGTTTTAACGTCCTTCGCTTTATAAATTTTATTGCATCCATTCTTAAGCTTTACTTCTTGCGGCGCAAAACCGGCGTTTAAGGCCGTAAAACGGCGGAAATGGACTGCCAATTTTTAACGTGACAATAGTTTGCGTTGGTCCGATCCTTGTTCCTCCTTGTTCCTCAGGAATGTTTTTAAAATTTCCTGTAACAGTGCGCAAATTTTACATTTAAAAGCTTCGACAGACTTCCAAAGCCGCTATTTATTCGAACACACAAGCAGTGTGAAATCCGTCACGATCTCGAATAAATAATTATAAAATCTGTAACAAAATATTGTTTTGGTCCGAAAATAGATATCTGAGATTCCTCCATGGTTCATCGGGATTCTTAGGATATAAAAAAGCATTTTTATGCGAATTACTAATCTGATCAGGAGTCACCAAAAATGAATAAAAAGATATCTAAAATTGTTGCCGGTATTATCCTGATTTCAGGATTCAATGCAGCGAACGCTGAGTTGTTTGTTAATCCAGTGACAAAAGCCGCAACAGGCGCCAAGGAAGTCAGTGCGCATTTTGGCGCCTCAAGCGTTGATTATGAAGTCGATGGAACATCAGGCGATATCGATCGCACATTTTTAGGCGCAACAATCGCGTACGGCATGAACAAGTCTATCGATATTTATGGAACCGCCAATTACACACTCGAGGCGGAAGTGGAAAATTTTCCTGATGACGGTTCCGGATTTATGTTAGGCGCCGGTATTCGCGGAGTTATACCAAACAATGCAGGAGTGTCTCTGCATGGATACGCCCAATTTTTGCTGATTGACGAGTCCTATGGCGGCAGCCCTGAGATTGAAGGTGAAGAAATGTCAATTATGGCTGGAGTGGTTGCAGCAACGGCGTTGAATAATGATATTAAGCTTTATGGCGGCCTTGAATTAAATCTCATGTCAGATATGGAAATAGAGTCCGTTGACGCTGACAGAGATGATTTTCTCGGCATACGATTGGGCGCCAATTTTAATGCAGGATCGTTTCTGATAAACGTTAATATTTCGCTCATGCACGAAACCGGTTTCTTTATCGGCGCATCTAAACCGTTTTAAAAGCCGCAAACAAATTAATCGGCTTTCAGCCAAAATGACAAATAGCAGTAATTTACAGCGCTGTTATGCTCTAAACCATGCGCCTTGACAGCAATCAGGAACTGACCACACCGATTTAAGTTCATTCTTAACGATAGTGGTCTGTTCCTGATAACTTTGTCCACTCCAGGGATATTTACACTACGAACATAGCAATGGTGAAATCTGGTCCGCCACACTCTGGATGATTCGTGAGGCGCCAGGACGTGACATTGCAGATCGGAATATTATTGAAAGTCATTTTCAGTTAGATGGCTTCACGACTTTCGGCCGGACCGCACGCGCTATAATTAGAAGCGGACAAAAACTTATAGCAGGGTATGCAAAAAACAATACTACATTGATATTTCGCCGCCGGGGTATCATGGCAAGCTACTATAACTCTTTACACTGTGCGTGACCGGGAATAGCGAAGATCGAAAAGACTAGCCCACTGGGCCAGAGATAGTGACGGCAGGTTTAAAGGTCAGGCACAGCAGATTCGTTCAATGTCGTAAAACTCCTTTCTGCCGATATACTTTCCCCGGCCGTCGCCGCCAGCGGGGAAGATGTGTTTGTTGAGGAAGTTCTCCAGCTTGTCGGGCTTGTTCGTGAATTCAAACTCGCCGAGATTAGGGTCGGAAAAGCTTTCCTTTCCCGGCGCGAGAGAAACCGCTGTAGCGTGGTTAATAATCCCGCGAATGCCGAAGAACCGGAATTCACAACGTTCGGCGGGCGAAAACAGCCAGTCAACCGCGGCTACTTTTGGTCCCACGTCGATCCGCGAAGGGCCGTACAACACTTCGGTTTTGGCGACAGAGTGAAAATGCAGCTTGAGTTGCGTCTCAGTGTAGGTGCGTTGCTCTACGATGTTTTTGTCGCCGATCGCCTTGAACGCCTCAACCACTTTCTTCAATTCTTCCTCCTTGACGCTGCCGCCGAGTCCCAGCAGCGCGTTGAGGAAAGTATCGTCCTCGCCACGCTGCTTCGCAGCAAGCCAGCGTACCGCGAGTTCCCGGCACACGCCTTCGGCGGCGTCCTGTTTGGCGAGCGCCGCTTTCACGGGGCCGGCCGCCTGGGTAAACAAACGTATATTGGTGCAGCCTTCGTCCAGCGCCGCACGGCGCCGAGTATCGCGTATGCCGCGCTGTCGTCCGGCTGCTTTGAAGCGTCTTGTGCCGCGGTTTTGGTTGCAGCCTGGGTTGCCGCTTTAGTTACCGCTTTGGTCGCGGCCTTGTCAGCGTAAGAAGAGGGATACCAGGACATAGTCTAGCCTACCTTCTCAGTGGACTCTGCCATGAGGAAGCGGATCACCTGGCTGCTTTCCGGATTGTAGAGCTCAATGTGTACTTTGAGGTCCTTCATCGTGCGCCATTCCTGCTTGTCCTTCCAGGTAAAGCCGATCATGTTGACCGCCTGCTCCTCGGACACTTTGCCCTTCACTTCGCCATCGACCTGCAATTGCCAGTCGCCCGGTTCGATAAAGGTGTTAAGGCCTAAGGTCAACCGCTTGAGATTTTCCTTGTCGGGATGGATGGAGGTGAGGAAAGTGCCGGCGGTAATCTGGCTGGCCTGCGCCTGTTGCAGCACACCCTTGGAGCGCGCCGCGAAGATCTCGGCATCGCGCATCCGCATCTCGCGTTTGCGCATTTCCTCCGAGTAAGGCTCGGTGCTTGGCAATGCCCCGACGCTGGCGTCGAGATATAATCCGCCCGATCCCACCATCAGATTCACCGGTTCGATTTGTTGTTTGGTTTTAAGCGCCGCGACGCTGGTGCGCAACACCGTGTCCAATTGCTTCTGGATATCTTTGACGTTGGTTTTCCATTCTTCGACACTTCTTTCCGGTCGGCCCTCGCCAGACGCGAAAGTACTCTTCAGGATTAGCGGGGCGCTGAAGCTCTTCAGCGGCAGCACATTCACGGAAAGACTGGGCGCCGACGCCAACGTCAGGGGCATTGCCTGACCGGCTTCCGCCCCGAACACGTGCTTGCCGGACTCTTCTTCCTGGTCCCCGTACTCTTTGGTGATCAGGTTGTAGAGTTCTTTCAGCACCGTCTCCCGCAGGCGCAGCTCGCGCTCGGCGTCAAGATCCAGCATCAACGGATTTTGCTGCAATTTGTCCAGCACCTTGCCAAGCTCGGCGGCCGAATAGGTCTCGTCTTCAAAAATACCGCTGCCCGCGATGGCAATGAAAATATCACCCGGCCTGTCTTCTATTCACACGGATAAAAACGCCTTAGAACTGCGGGCCTGAACCTGTTTTCCGTTCAGGACAGTGGCAGCACCATGCACTCACATTTTTCTACGGAAAAGGCGTGGCTTGGCCAGGTGAGATTGGGGCTGGCTGCTTCAAGAGTATGTTTGCCTGCGGGTATCATCAGGGTTATAACGCCATTGGCAGTCGGTGTTTTGCAACCAGGTACTTCATCCGGGAAATAGGTCGTCAGGTTGCCGATTGGGCTGCCATCAAGTTTTACGTCGATTTCGCTTTGAGCCTTGCCGTTTGTTGAAAACACGGTAATTACCGCGGTCCCGTTCGTGTGACAGGACTGTGTATCAACTTCACGGGATTCACCAGGCTGCTGCGACATCGCGAATGACAGGGAATACAACTTGTCTGCGGCGGATTGCACTGGACTGGCCACCTCAAATACCGCGCCTGCGCCATTGGAGATGAATTTCCAATTGGGCGCCGGGGCATTAAAAAGCCCTTCCACCCTTCCGCCTCCATCTGCACATGAAGTCAGGAATGCGGAAATCGTAACGAACAGGCTAACGGTTACCATGTTGCACTTCATGCTCACACCTCCAGCCAAATATTTACGACCGATAAAGCCAGTTCCCCAGATATTTATGTAATTTAAAACAGGCGGAATTATTCCGAGTACAAAAATACCTTGTTCAGCCTGTTTGTCCGGTGTGTTAAGGAATTTCTTCTATGCAAACATTAGCAAACCGCGGATTAAAAAAGGTGACCGGGTTCAATAAATAACAAGATACAGAAGAGAGCAACCGCTTTTAATGTGAGACTGTTCATATATTCGTGATAATATCTTACTGTTATTAATTTTTCCTGCCACCGGACAAAACCCCGGAGTACGCATCGGGGATTACTTTGAAAACTGAGAAATACTGTCAATGAAATAGGCGTTTGTTCAGGAAATCGCTCCACCTCGCATACCCACGTTCCCGTCCTTCCTGCGTCCATGCAATTGTGCCGCCAACGATGTTTTCTTTTCGTCTTGCATCCCGTCCCAGGAACCGGGATTTAATTTGTTTTGTTTGCTTAAGTTAATGCCATTCAGCTTTGACGCTTTTTCTCCGATAGACCGCACCGGTATCTTTATGAAAGGAAGGCAGTGTGCGAAGCACGCTGCCTTAGAACAAGAGCGTCAAGTTTTGAAATGTAATCTATCCGCAGTGATTTAACGGCGGTGTCTATGCTGGCCGATTGCCCTCTAGCTTCCGGACGCCGGCGCTGCTTTCACCGTGGCCGCCGGTTGCGCTGTATTGGTGGCGCCGCCGGATAATGATCCAACACCGCTTTTGGATTTGTTCCCGCCAACATTGACATTAATCTTAAAGCAACTGGCCTTGCACCAAAAGCGGCTCCAGCCCTTGCCCCCACCAAAACCCTTCCCGTAGGCGTCATCGCAACTCTTGAAACACGCGCCCTGAGTGCCGCCAGCGGGACCGGCCGCGGCCTGATCCATTTCCATAATCAGTACTTTCAAAGTATCGAGCTGCTGCTCAGACAATGGCTGGCCCTTGGCTGACAGGATCTGGTTTTGCAGCTCCTTGCCCTTGGCAATCAACTGGCTTGCTTTTTTTCCGGCCACGCTGGATGTGTCCGTCTGGCCGACTTTGGCGATCTGGCCCTGTGCGTTTTGGGCACTTCTTAAAATGGGCATGTTTACAGAGTCGATATTTACCCATTTATCGTGATCACGCTCCGCATAAGTGATGCCTGCCATCAGACCCAAACCTGCGAAAACCACAAATTGCACGTATTTCATATGATGCCTCCTTGTCTTATTAAGATGTATCCTTGTGTCGCAACCACGCGGGCGCCGGTTCAATATAGTTACAGAGGAAAAATTGAATTTCGTTAATATCAGAAGGTGTATACGGAGAAGCAGGGCCGGTCCCATTGTAGACGTTGAAAATAACCTATATCCATCGACTGGCGCCGCTAACATAATGTCACTTATGTTAAGCCAAAAACAGGATAAATTCCTGGCGCTTGGTTTTGATGGTATTTAAATGAGAATGGACTTAACTAAGCGCCATTTGACTTCCACCCCTTTTCATCTGGATTTAAAAAGTTATTCTAAAGGATAAATAACAGGTGCTTTATTTTGTTATTATATTTTTTCAACTAGATGCTTTGATACGATCCATCAACCGCTATAGAAAATCCCGCGAATGGCGGGGCTGTAAATCACAGGTGTATAGTTATTTTTAATAAGCGTTTTTCCGGCGTGAAATGCCAATACCTGCCAAACCTAAACCCAGTGGCGCAATGGCGCCAGGCTCCGGAACTGACGCGGCGTTACAAATGGTGAGGTTAGCCATGGAGAAATATGCGACCACTGGATACGCCGCCCGCGTTGTCCGTTGCGAAAAACGAAGCGCCAGACAGATGTAACCGCTCATACTAATCCGTTATTGACCCTGACTGTCTATATCCGGCCGCGCCGGCACCCTATGGCCATCGGTTTGGCTATAGTGGTTAATAGAAACGGCTGCCAGGAGAGATTAGCGGACTCGGACGACTATAAAAACTAAAGGCGACAGTCTGGATGTCTGTCTCCCCTGCTATTACTGTTTATAACAACAGCATTAATTTCCCGGCCAAATAAACTCAATGCGTATACCACTCGGTTCATAACACATCATATGTGTGGCGGGTCCTTGCCTTAATAGTTCAGGCGCAAACTCAATTTCTATTCCGTTGTTCTTGAGCTTTTCATACGTCATTTTGAGATCATTTTCACTGGAGACCACAAACGCCACATGGTGCAAACCGATATTCCTGTTCTTGTCAAAAAACTCCGGTGGTTCTGCTTTGTTTTTCCAGAGCGTCACCATGATATGCCCATCACTGACAAATATTGCCGGGTATTCTTCGTTCCGTCTTACCTCTTTCCACCCAAGTATTGAAGTAAAGAAAGAGGCGCTTTCTTCCAGTTTTGAAACCGTGAGACCAATATGGTGCGCACCTTTTGTGACTGAATTAGTCATATTTTTCCCTGAATTAAGTTGCGGTTATGCGGCATGGAGTTAGCGTTTAAAATACCCAACCTAAAATCACGCCTATTCCACCATGGATATTCGTTTCTGTATTCTTTTCTAAATAATCAATAACGTCGCTGGTTTCGTTCTGTGCTATTTCCTGACTGGAGTTCGTCTCTACCAAATAGGCCACACCCGCCATGGCAGAGACGTTAAAGCCACTGCTCCAGAACCATTGATAACCGTAATGAAGTCCAAAATCCACGAAAGTGACATCGGCCTTGGAGCCCAACGCTGACCGAAATTTACTCTTCTCCACACCAACCAGCGCTTGTATAAGCGTTCCGTCCTGAAACGCGCCTTTCCTGGAATATCGCCATGGAATCAGAACCCGGCTGAAGGTATTTGAAACACTCTCATTGGTACTTCCATAAGTAGAACGATCTGTATCACAATCGAACCTGCCGAGTATGCCGACACTGCTTTTTTCCGCCACTTTAAACTCGACACCCGGCTGGTGACAATCAAAAGCATTGAAAGAATCTGGCAGCAGTATGACATTGATCCATTCTGCCGACAGACATGGATCAGAACACACCCATAACAAACAACATAAGATCCATCTTTTTATGGTCTTCATCCGAAACTTCGTTATCATTGACGAATTTAGTTTGGTTTATTGTAAGGACAACGCTTGGTATCAGCAAGCGCCACTTCAATTGCGAGCAATTGTGGAAGGCTACAACTCTTAATCTGCTTTCATTTGATTCGTGATCACGCCAGTGCGAACACACCGAATTTTAGCCGGTATGGAAACTCTTTGACCAAAGTGTTCGAACCTAACACGGCAATATCTGAACCTCTGCCGATTTACCGCACACCCTGTCAAGCGATGAAAAACATAACGTTCACGATTCTATAAACAGATGGGTATCCGCTAAATGTTTCCGGATCTTTTCGTTGTGCTGCTTGAGGTTGTATTCCGCGCGAAGGGTATATAAACAGGAAATACAAAGACAGTCGTCATACAAAGCATGGATGTAACCCCGTTGCTCTGCGCTTATTACAATCGTCTGACATTGACATAACAACACCGAACCGGACTTGCATTCAAAATCGGTTTTACAACGCGGGCAGGTTTTGGTTTCGTGTTTGTGTGGTTTAGTCATCTAAAAATGAATTTGTCCAGGTGTGAATACGTGGCCTGTCCTCAAATACCCGGTATGTTTTATAAAATTACGCAGCGCGTATTTCAAATTCCGTGGCCTTTACAATCGGCTTGACGGTCTTATCAATTTTCTTCAACTCCACAAAACCATAACTTTCCAATGTTTTTAGTGTTCGCGATAGATTGCTGGTTTGCCTACCCGTGGCATCGGCAAGTTCCTGAAGGGAATCCGGCTCCAGTTCTGCAATGGTCTGCAGTAACGCCCTGTTTTTGTCACTAAGCACTTCCGCCAGGGATTTCATAGATGTGAACCACACCTTTGGCTCACCGCGTTTTGGTTTATACTCGCCTTTCGCTATGGCCAACATACGGGCACGGATTCTATCCTGTGGCATAATGCCGATAATGATTTTCTTCATAGCTAACACCCTGCAAGTCTATTATCTCTTAATATGTTGTTTTAACACTTTGTCGACGTCTTCAAAAAAGTCTTTAAGTAATTGATACGCGTCTGCAAACTCATATGGAGAACCTTTGTCTTTCAAACTCTCGTGTTTATGATCATATTCTATTCGTCTAGCGCTAAATTTGCTTTTCCTTTTATCTGGCACAGCATGTGCGTTGTCGTAACCCAAAATTCGTTGACCGTATGGATCATGCAATGTCAACGAATAACTGATTCCATGCGGCTTTTCTTTTGTTGGAGATTTTTGCAATCGCGCTTCGATTTTTACCCAGAAGCCATTACCCTGCTCAATGATGTATCCATCCAGTTCCAGCAAAGTATCCAGCCCGGTGTCCCTACCCATAATCCTCCCAGATACTTATCACCTGCTGATAAGTATAGTGCGTCAAATATTAATTGAAAAGATAAAAAATAGCGAAAATATCAAACCATTACTCTATATTCAAATAGATGGGTAGAAACACGGTGATTGTAAATTAGGAGGGAGTGTATATTGGAAATACTTGAAACCTTAAATGTGCTTTTTCGGGTCTAAAATCGCCTGTTTAAGGCCAAACATCATTTGTTTTTCCGAGTAATCTTTTTGCAATTCAGGAAGCTACGTTGGTTCGACCCGCGACTATAACGGACTATAACGGAAACTAAATCAGATGAACGACTGTAAACGGCCAGTACTGGACTCTGACAGATTGTTCAACAAACGCGATGCCAACTCAAAAGCGGTCTCTGAAGTTGGGGGGTCAATAATGCAATAATACAAGCCTGACCCTGTCCCATTTCTTTACAAGAGCTTGCGTAGGTGCGACCCCGCCTCACGTAGGTAATTGTTAGCGTCCCCTTTAATAATTCCCTTATTCTTTACTACGAGGGAGGTTCAACGCGACCCCTTTAGTCGTTTTTATCTACGATCTAATATTTTCGAAATAAAAAATGGGTCGCTTTTCCATAGATCGAACCTTCCAAGGCCCGTAACTCATGTTCAATATCAACATTACTACCAAGCTTGCTCGTCCATCTACCATTTTTTAACTGTCGTGCGGCATGTTTAGGTATACCGTTTAGAGTATAAATTGCAATTTTTTCCCTGTCTTTTTGCAAATTTTGGGAATTGCATGGCTTGTAATTTTCAGTCGCGTACGCGGCAACAAAAGCATCTATTGTTTCTTTACGAGGTACACTAGGCGGCCAGTAATAGATAAATGAAGCGTCTGGCCACCAAAACAAATTGTCTTTGTGCGCTGCCCAAGCAATACAGTTGTATTTTGGTGTAGCTGGACTAGTAATTGCACAATTAGAGTTATTTACGTCAGGAAAAGCTTTTTTTAGATCGTTTATTGTCATCTATACCCGTTGTTTTCTGCCCAAATTTTCCAAGAGTTTGTCATTTCTTCCAAATTACCACGGTCCCTTTCATCAATTGGGTCAACACCGGTAATAGCTTTTAAAGCCCAGAACCAATGATTTGGATTTTTTTCTAATTCTTTAAAAATAAATGGCAGTACTGGTTTTCCCATTCCAATTATTCGTTGATAATTAAAGTTCATAGAAATTTCGTTAATACTCGAAACAAACATCGTTTCTTCTAACCATTTTTCTTTTAATTCATTAAATTCATTTTCTAGATCATTTGAGGCACCTCTAGCCGAATAGACTAGTACTCCCTGAGTAAGCGGTTGATATCTATAATTACATAAGGCGTGTTTTACGTGTATACCTAATTGCGCTGATGCAGTAGAGACGGGATAAGATTGATCGAGTACTATAAAACCACCAACATTAGCTAGGCTTTCATCATTGACTTCATCTAGCTCAGCATCCTCATCATCATTAAAGTATCGATTAATGGCACCAGTAGATACTGAAATTGGTATTGGTGTGCGTTTATCAGTCATCAAACAAATCCTTTGCTTCATCTGTAAGCAACGCTTCAAAAGCGTCGCGCTCTCTTTCTCTTAAAATCTCGACAACTTCCATTGCGTCATCAATCTCTAATGGCCGATCGTGAAACAACCAAACCAAATCGAGATCCAGGAGAAATGTAGATTTATCCGATGACGAAATGCTCCCTTTTTTTTTGGTTGCATTAGCAAAAGTAAGAATTAATTTAATCGGTAAGTCATCATAAACATGTTCTGTTCGAACTAATAATTGAGCTACGTTTTTAGGAAATTTTGTCTCTCCTGGCAAATTAGGCAATGACACAAAAAATGAATTTAGATTAAGCTCTGGCTTGTTTGGTATCTGAATTTGATTTATATAACGAAGTCCTATTCGAACTATGCCCTTAGGAGAAACTGCTTGATAATATTTGTTTAACGCTTCATTTATCTCTGATTTAAAGTTTTCCCAACCTGGGTATTTTCTAAAACTGTGTACACTTAATACATGCGGCCCGATTGATACAAGCTTCTTATTATCCTTGCTTGGTATTTGGATTTTAGGATTTTCATGTCTAACAGAAAATGCGGGGCCACCAAGTTCACCAGATTCTTGAAATCCCGCCTCTACACCGGTTTGAGTTCTAGGTTTTCCGTCATAGATATCTCGCACACTATTCCAAAATGCCATTTGGTAGCTGAAATCCCATTCTGTAGATGGGGTAAAGCGAAATTCGCACAGAGCTTCTTCAATAGGGGGGTTTTTGTATATACGTCTATCCATGTTGTATAAGATCGGCTATAAATTAAACATTTTCAATATAAGGCATACTGATATATATTCGATACATACAATATGAGATGAATTTTATTGAATTGCAAACATTTTTTGATCGGAACGGTATTCAGGGTGCCATTTCTAGATACCAAACGGTGACAGTGAAACATACCCAATTGTTAATTTAAGTTTTTTGTCAGATGCCTATAAAACCAAGTTGCCCACCCATCGAGAATTTCAAAAATCACCTCGAGTATAAAGGGGTAACCCATTAGCCCCCGCGACTACACTCCCTCTGCGCGTGTTCGACTCGCAACTACCCACTAATAACCTAATGTCTTTTAATTTTGGCTCTAATAGAAAAAGCTACTAATGCCAACTGAATTGGTCCAAAAATTCTAAAAATAGCATCTAGCCATCCTAGATTTTGGATAATATCTTCCCCTTTCATTAGGGTCATAACTTTAAGGCTATTAATTATATATGCGCAAACTGTTTTTAAAGTATCTCCAATAACACTCGATGATTCATCTAAACCGACTGCACTTAATACGTTTACTAATTGTTCAGAGAAGCTTGATGAGATAAATGAGTGAACACAAACAACAAGAAAAAATACTAGAAGCGCCCTTGTCGGATCTACACCAAACCTGCTTAGAGCGCCATACAATGCCTCAACACTCAATAAATATCTCCTAGCAAATCCATATTGACGCAACCTTGCTTCCATTTCCCCAACATAGAAATCTGATGCAACAAGGTAGTCTTTATTGCGCTCAAGTGCTAACCGTATATTGTGACAACTTTGTTCTAAAACCTTGTTATCATGTAAAACTACCCATCTTTCACTCGATTTCCGTGTAATACATTCTTTGGCGAGACCATTTCGTCCAATACATTTTTGATACCAGTTCACATTAAAAAATGTTGCTCCAATTAGATTTGTATTAAACAATCCAGCCTTGGACATATCAACCAAGCTGAATTTAACACGATCTAATCTATAAAAAATAACATCATCCATGGCCACGCCTGAATTAAACAGCATATTTATATTAGGAGTAACATAATATCTTTCTAACTTTGCGAACATGTTCCTAAAAAAGCTAAATCGGGTAATTAGTGCTTTTTTTTAACTTCTTGTGAATTTGAATTTTCCGTTCCACCAATACGAATTATTGCTGATCCGCCTCTAAAATCTGCGTCTTCATGGAATTCAGATCTCGAAAAACTTACTTGCGATTTAAAATCACCGCTAAAATAAACCCTGCCCTGAAAGCAGCAATTCTGAAAATAGGTTTCCCCATAATGTAGTGCGTGAAATTTGGTATCACCACGAAAAATACAATCACTAAAATCTAACCTACTGTTTGACCAGAAAGACGACGTAAATGTGGCTCCGTTGTCAAACTTGGAATGTCTAAAATCCACCTTACCTTGAAAATTTACTTTATTAAAAGTAACGGAAAAATACTCTGACCATCTAGCATCCACATCAAAGTCAACATTAAACTTGTGCAACTCAATACCTTTTGGATAAAAAAAACCAGCCCAATTACCGTCTTGGTTTTGAACAAGACTTCTTAATGCTTCTTCAAATTCTGACTTAGATTTACCTTTAGCACCCTGATGAAAAATACATTTGTCGTCACTTTCTGCTAACTTTGAACGACCGCATGGTTTATTTTCAGGGCTTACGTAGGCGCACAAATTTTCTTTATCCATCACGCTTTTTTAGAGGGCTCCTAATACAATATTTTAAACAGTGCTATTTTCCATTCAAGAACATCATCACCAACTATTTTATATTATATTATTCGTCTAACACTTAATAAATATATTCACAGTTAGCCTGCGATTTGGTTAATTCGGGCCTTTGGCCAAACATCTAGGTTGCAAACAAAAACGCCCAACTTATAAAACCAGCCAGGCGTTTAATGGACGTTCCTCTTATTGGTATTTATTTTTTATGTCGTATGCCCACCAATGCGTGGTTGATGTTTTGTTCTTAATATCATTACGCTTTCGCTGCTTCCCCGCTCTCTCCCTCTTTATCCGCACTTGCTGTCGCCGCAGTTGAGGCATGTCATGCAGCCGTCCATCATGATCACGGCCTTGGTCTGGCATTTGTTGCATAACGATGCGCTTGCCGGAAAATCATTATTGTTTTTGTTTTCGGCGCCCGAGGCCTTGATCTTTTTTTCCTGGTTTGATTCATACTGTTTGCGTTTTTCGTCAATCAGTTTTTGCTGGTGTTCATCCGGCGCTTCGTGTTTCAGCAGGCCGATCATCACGAGGTGGCTTTCGATGGCGTCGCCGATTTCGGCCACCAGCGAAGGCATGTATTTGCCGCCTTTTTTGAAGTAACCGCCGCGCGGATCGAAAACGGAGCGCAGTTCGTCGACCAGGAAGGTGACGTCTCCGCCTTTGCGGAACACGGCGGAGATGATGCGCGTCAGCGCCACGATCCACTGGAAGTGGTCCATGTTTTTGGAGTTGATGAAAATTTCGAACGGACGGCGCAGTTCGTGTTCGCTGCCCTGGTTGAGCACGATGTCGTTAATGGTGACATAGAGCGCGTGTTCTGAAAGCGGCGTGCTGATTTTATAGGTGGAACCCACCAGCATTTCGGGCCGCTGCACTTTTTCGTGCATGTGCACGACGTTGCTGGTGGTTTCCTGGCCCTTGCCTGCGTCGGCCGTTTTGCTTTTCGCCGCGGCCTTTTCACCCGCCCCATTATTTGCGTTTGATGCAGTTGCGTTTTTTGCTGGCTCAGGCGCAGGTTTGTCTTCGCCTTCTTTTACTACTGCGTAGCCAACAATTTTGTTGTCGATCTTGATGGTCATAGTGACTCCTGTGTTCTAAATCCTTTTGGTGGGTGGTGTTCGCCCTTACCTTGGTGGGTGAGGGAAGCTCTCACCCTCACCCTAACCCTCGACAATTGCTCCTGCATTGTTCTACCTCGCACATCCCTGTGCTCGTCTCCCTCAAGGGAGAGGGGATTTTTCTTAATACTTTTTCAGCCTCTGTGTCCACCCGACTTTGCTTTGGTGGATGCGGGAAGCTCTCACCCTCACCCCAACCCTCGACAATTGCTCCTGCATTGTTCTACCTCGCACATCCCTGTGCTCGTCTCCCTCAAGGGAGAGGGGATTTCTATTTTGCTGATCCATGCACTCGTCTCCCTCAAGAGAGGGGATTTTATGTTAGAACTTGCCGTAGTATCCCTCTTTCATCGCGTCGTAGAGGTTGGCGGCGGTGTGGACTTCGCCGTCGTATTCCACTTCTTCGTCACCCTTGAGGTCAATGGTGCTGCCGTCCTGCAGGGTGAAGCGGTAAGTGGTGTTTTTCAGGTCTTTTTCCTTCACCAGCACGCCCTGGAACGCTTCGGGGTTGAAGCGGAAGGTGGTGCAGCCTTTCAGCCCCTGGTCGTAGGCGTACATATATATATCCTTGAAGTCTTCAAACGGATAATCGGTCGGTACGTTGGCGGTTTTGGAGATGCTGGAGTCGATCCATTTTTGCGCCGCAGCCTGAATGTCGACATGGCATTTGGGCGTGATGTCATCGGCCGAAATGAAATAGTCAGGCAGTTTTTCGCTTTCCACAGTGGAGTTCGGCATCGCGTTGCTGTTTACCAACTGGCGGTAGGCCAGCAATTCAAAAGAATACACGTCGATTTTTTCCTTGGACTTTTTACCGGGGCGTATCACGTTGCGGAAGTAGTGATGCGCGAAACTGGGTTCGATGCCGTTGCTGGCGTTGTTGGCCAGCGACAGTGAAATCGTGCCGGTCGGCGCGATGGAGCTGTGATGGGTGAAGCGCGCACCGACATCCGACAGCTCTTCGACGAGTTCCGGAGCAATCTCGGCGACTCGCTGCATGTAACGGCTGTATTCCGCATGCAGCACCTTGCCCTTGATTTTGTCACCGATCTTGTAGCCGTCACGCATCATTTCCGGACGCTTGCGCAGCATTTCGGCCGTGACGGTGAATTCCTGCTCCATGATCGGCGCGGGACCTTTTTCCTTGGCCAGTTCCAATGCGGTTTCCCATCCGCAAAGCGCCAGTTCCTGGGTGACTTTTTCGGTGAACTCGACCGACTCCTGCGAGCCGTATTTCATGCAGAGCATGGTCAAGGTTGAGCCGAGGCCGAGATAACCCATGCCATGACGGCGCTTGTTGTGGATTTCCTCGCGCTGACCTTCCAGCGGCAGGCCGTTAATTTCCACGACGTTGTCCAGCATGCGGGTGAATATCTTGACGACCTTTTTGTATTTATCCCAGTCAAAACGCGCGCGGTCGGTAAACGGATCGAGCACAAACTTGGTGAGATTAACTGAACCAAGCAAACACGATCCATAGGGCGGCAAAGGCTGCTCGCCGCATTGCCCGGTAACCAGTCCGTTAAAGATAACCGTGTTGTGGTCCGCTTGTGTGGTATCAAACACCGCTTCTTTGCCCATGTAGGCAATGGATTTGATTTTGGACATGAAAGACTGGGTCTTTTTCAGCGCGCGGTCTTTCACCCAGGTTTGATAGCGGTTGTTTTTGTAGTCCAGCAGGAAGCCGACTTCTTTCATAAACTGTTCGCGGGATTCGCCCTCGATAATCAGCTCGTAGTCCGCCTTGCATTGATAAGCCTTGCTGCCGCCCGCGCCATCGGGAAGTTCGCGCTTGCCCGCGTCACGGCGTTTGAGGATGCGGCAGAACACGCCGAAGTTGCTGATCAGTTGCTGAATGTCTTTCAACAACTCCGGATAGCTGGACGCCAGACGGATCGAGCAGCTTTCGCTTTTGCTGGAAATATTCACGGTGCCGTCCGCCTGGAACAACGCCTGCAAATAACCTTTGACGCACTCTTCGCTGCCGCGCCAGATCACTTCGGGAATGCGCCATTTGGAACTGGCGGTGAACCCATAGTGTTCCAGCACGCGGGCGAGAATCACTGAACGTATGAATACGTGGTTGCGTTCCGGCACCGCCACCGGAGAAACCTGGTATTGGCGGGTGTGATTCGCCACGCCGGCAATCAGTGTATTGACATAGTCAGCCATCACTGGAGCAAGCGCGCGGTCTTCGCCCCAGAAATTTATCACCGCGGCTTCCTTGCCCAAGCCACGATTAGTAAAGTGACCATCGCCGGCGATCAAACCGATCAGCATGCCCAGCTTGTGGTCACCCTGGGCGCCAAACTGGCCTTTGCCGGATTGCACCAGTAACGCGTCACCCGGCTGCAGGTCTTTTAATTTGATTTTGCCGCGGTTGGTATAAAAGTCATGCCATTCGGTGGCCTTGATTTCATAACCATCTTCGGTTGTAACCTTATAGACATCGGCTGTGCGCGCCGTCATAAAGGCGGGCACTGCTTTGCGGGTTTCCGTGCCTTTGCCATCTTTATCCAGCGCCCGGCGGTCGACTGTGACATTCAGGCTGGCGCCGCTGGCATAGAGTTCGCCGATGGGGATCAACCCGTATTGCGTGTGCAGGCGCGTGTCCGCGGTAACGCAGGGGTTGGTGGCGCGGATATCTTCCGCGAACCAGTTGTTGTTCATCTCATTGACTTTGTCGATGAGAATAAAACCCGGCTCGGCGTAATCGTAGGTGGAACTCATGATGACATCCCACAGGCGGCGCGCCTTAATGGTTTTGTAGATCTTGCAGGCGACCAGACCTTCTTCATTGGTGATGTAGTTGTCCTTCACCGGCCAGTCGCGCCAGATAATTTTTTCCGGATCAAACAAATCAATCTTGTCGGATTCCACTTCTTTTTTGCTTAATGGAAACGCCAGCTTCCACAATGCATTGTCCTTGACCGCCTGGATGAATTCCTGGGTGACCAGCAGCGAAAGATTGAACTGCCGCAGGCGACCGTCTTCGCGCTTGGCGCGGATAAACTCCATGACATCCGGATGGCCGACATCGAAGGTCGCCATTTGCGCGCCGCGGCGCCCGCCGGCGGACGACACCGTGAAGCACATCTTGTCGTAGATATCCATGAACGATAAGGGGCCGGAGGTGTAAGCGCCCGCGCCCGCCACGAATGCACCTTGTGGCCGCAAGGTGGAAAAGGAATAACCAATTCCGCAGCCGGCTTTTAATGTTAACCCGGCTTCATGCACTTTATTCAGGATGTCATCCATGGAATCGGTGACGGTGCCGGAGACGGTGCAATTGATGGTGGAGGTGGCGGGTTTATACGCCAGCGCGCCGGCGTTGGAAATGATGCGCCCGGCTGGAATCGCGCCATGGCGCAAGGCCCATAAAAATTTATCGCGCCATTCGGCTTTCTTGGCGTCGCTTTCTTCCACCTCGGCCAGGGATTTGGCAACCCGTTGGTAAGTTTCATCGACGGTGCGGTCGATCACCTGTCCATCTTTTTTCTTCAGACGGTATTTTTTATCCCAAATGTCGGTGGATGCAGCCTGAAACGGAATATCTTCAACACTGGTGTGCAGGGTTTCCAAAGATGAGGCGGCTTTCATAATTCCTTATTTCTCCCGGTATTTTTGTTTTGGACTGATATCACTTAGCGTGATAACAAAACTGATAACAATCTCCGTGAACGCAATAAGTTAATAACCGAAATTAATCCAGCTTCCACGGAATCAAAACACAAGATATTGTGTTGAGGTGTAAAGCATAGGAGGCAATCAACATACTGTCAACTTTGATTTTCATATTTTCGTAATATTTATTATCTTTAATAATCAGTGACTTATTAAGTTTTTCTCGAAAAATCAACAATTTCACTAACCCGGGGCGTCAAGAGTAAAAATTATTCAAACCACAATATGTAGTGTTTGTCGTTCACAAGTTATCCACAGTTAATTCACTGGTTTTCCACTAACTGTGTACTGTTTAGTCGATTTCGATCCCGCCGTTTTATGCGTCAGGTCAATCTGTTACACCGCTCTTCCTGATATTTGGCCTAAACTTATATTTAACCCGGTTTTCTAATGGACGAGCTTACACAGATAAGCGAGTGATTCAGAGCTGAAGGAAAGTGTGGTCAGGGATGCCACGGCCTATTCGCATTGGGGGAAAACGAGGCATCGAAGATGAAACAACAAATAGTATTGGCAGTTACATTCGTTATTTTATTAATGTCGGGTCAAGCAGGTATCACCGCTGACTGGGAAGCGCCCAAGGTAATTGATGGCGCAACGCCGATAACCGCCGAAGAACTTTCCGACCTCATGACTGAAATGGATAATCTGGTATTAATTGATTCGCGGCATTCCGGGCATTTCAAGGAAGGCAGCATCAAAGGCTCCATTTCGTTACCCGATACCAATACTTCGCCCGCGGCGCTATCCCAACTGGTGCCAGATAAACTGACGCCGGTGGTTTTTTATTGTGAAGGCCTGAGTTGTCCACATAGCATGAAGGCCGCGCGCAAAGCAGTAAGCTATGGCTATGCGAATATTTTCTGGTTCCGGGGTGGTATCGAAGAATGGACGGAAAAGGGATTCCCAGTAGTTAACAACTAGCGTTTGCTCTACCGTACTTTGACGCAACGACGCAATGGCGCGGAGCGTATTAAAAAATTTAAACCGTTCCCGCCACAATAAAGTGCCGGTCACTCACCGGTTTGACACTGAATTCCAGCAAAACTTCGCGTTCCAGTTGCTCTTCCACTTCACCCACGGTGTACGCCGCCAGGAGTGAGTGATAAAAGTCACGCTTAAGAATATCCGGTTCATTGCCCGCGTATTCTTCCACAAGATCTCTGGCGGCGGACTCGGAGCGGGGCCGCATCAAATCCATGACAAACACACTGGCGCCATGTTGAGCATACTGTTTGACGGTTTGCCAAAGCACGCGCGGATCCTGCAAGTGATGCAGCAGGCTGTTACTGATTATCGCTTGATAAGTTTTATGTGGCAGCGAATCGGTTGGTAAATAAATTTTTTTCAGTGTAATTTGACGGCTGAGGCGGGCCGCTTCGATAGCCTCTTGCCCAAACTTCAGCATCATTTCAGCGCCATCAACTGCCAGTATTTGACAATCCGGAAAGCGTTTGGCAAAGCGAATGGCAATATCGGCCGGGCCACAACCCAGATCCAGCACATCACCAGTCACTACCACACCGGGAAAAGACTGCTTGAACAGCTCGACGAAATTCTCATGCGGTTCGGAAAAGTCAGCCAGCGCATAGGCTCTGGCCTGCTCTTCTTCATTCATCAATTCAGTTTCTGGCTGCCGTTCCATTGCTGTCGTAACTTTGCTGTTTTTGCTTCGCTGTATTTTCGTAGTTTAGCGCCCATTCATACACACACAACATTTAACGCGAAGACGCAAAGAAACAGGGGTGTTATTTATTCTTCATTCTCTGCGCCTTGGCGCCTTTGCGATGAAAATCCTTATCAGCTGGGCAAAACGGTCTCGCCTTTGACCAGATCATCGAGCGTCTCGCGCTGGCGCACCACGTAATACCGGTCGCCGTCGGCCATGACTTCGGCGGCGCGCGGCCGGGAATTGTAGTTGGAACTCATGCTAAAACCATAGGCGCCCGCCGACCGGATGGCAAGCAAATCCCCGGCCTTAATTGCAAGTTCACGGTCTTTGCCCAGGAAATCCCCGGTTTCGCAGATCGGCCCCACCACATCGTATGTCATGGGCGCGGCGTCATCGCGCGGTTGCACGGGGATGATCGCCTGCCAGGCCTGATAGAGCGCCGGGCGCACGAGGTCATTCATTGCCGCGTCGACAATGGCAAAGTTCTTTTCGGAGCCGGGCTTGATGTACAGCACCCCGGTTAACAAAATGCCGGCGTTACCCGCGATGGCCCGCCCCGGTTCCATGATGATTTTTAAATCCTGCCCTTTTAACACTTTTAAAATAGCGGCGGCATAATCCTGTGGCGTGGGCGGTGTTTCATTGCGGTAGGTAATGCCCAATCCGCCGCCGACATCAACATGGCGCAAAGTGATACCCATGGCCTGCAGTTCTTCAATCAAGACCAGCAAACGCTTCACGGAATCGACAAAGGGATTCACGTCGCTCAGTTGCGAGCCAATATGGCAATCGACACCCACCACATTAATATGCGGCAACTGAGCGGCATGTTGATAAATCGAAAGCGCGCTGGAAATGTCGATACCAAATTTGTTCTGCTTCAGACCGGTGGAGATATAGGGATGGGTTTTGGCGTCGACATCCGGATTGACGCGGATTGATACCGGCGCCGGTTTTCCCACTTCACCTGCCACCTGGTTCAGCCGCTCAAGCTCCGCCACCGACTCGACGTTAAAACAATAGATCCCTACTTCCAGCGCGCGGCGCATTTCAGCCGCGGTTTTGCCCACGCCGGAAAAAACCACCTTGCGCGGATCACCGCCGGCTTTTAACACGCGCTCCAGCTCGC
This sequence comes from Gammaproteobacteria bacterium, assembly GCA_022627515.1. Classification (GTDB taxonomy): domain Bacteria; phylum Pseudomonadota; class Gammaproteobacteria; order SZUA-152; family SZUA-152; genus JAKEGK01. Next base: position 17,442 of record JAKEGK010000113.1, on the reverse strand, counting down.
CTCCCGACACAATGTCAAATCCCGAACCCAGCCGGGCCAGGATATTCAATACGGCCAGCGAGGAGTTGGCTTTCACGGCATAACACACCAGGTGGTCCTGGCCGGTAAACAAATCATTAAAGGCATGCCAGTGACGCTCGAGGGTTTTGCGCGAGTACACATAACACGGCGTGCCAACTTCGCCGGCGATGGCGCGCAAATCCACGCTTTCCGCATGCAACACGTCATTTTTATATTCAAAATAATCCATACGTTAATAACACCTGTTTACGCTGTTTTGTTTGTTACGTTTTTTCGCTTGCGCCAAGCCGTTATTGACTGGTTTCGGTCTTCTTCTTTTTCTGTTGCTCAGTTTGTCTTTGTTCTTCTTCGTCCGGCAAATACAAATCGCCTTTCTGGCCGCATGCAGCCAGCAAGGCAATGACAATAATCATGACACCGGTAATCCCTGTTCTCATTTTATAAATGTTCATACTATAAAAGTTCACACTATGACAGCTCATCGCACCCGGCCAATCCTGAAATGAAAGTGTCACAATTGTACCAATAAAAAAACCGGCGCGCTGGCTTTTAATTGACAGTCCTTTGGCCCCGCGCCGCGCAACAAAGCCCGCCCCGGTCTTGAACTCAGCCAGGCCGCTGGAGTAATCTTGGCGGTTTTACTGGGAAGAGTACGGATAGTAGCAAAGGTAAATACATGCTGGATTATGAACTGACTGAAACAGGAACCGCGCCTGAATACTGCGTCATCTGGCTGCACGGCCTGGGAGCCGACGGCTTTGATTTTTATCCCGTCGTGCCGCAATTGAATTTGGCCGGCAAACCCGCCGTCCGTTTCATTTTTCCCCACGCGCCCCGGCAGCCGGTTACCATCAATGCGGGCTATGTCATGCGGGCCTGGTACGATGTGATATCCCCCGACCTCACCGCCCAGCAGGACAAGGCAGGAATCCTGAAATCCGCGAAACTCATCAACGGCATCATTCAGGATCAGGTGCAACAGGGCATTGACACCAACAGGATTATCCTGGCCGGTTTCTCCCAGGGCGGCGCCATGGCCTTGCATATCGGGCTGCGTGCAGCGGAACAGTTTGCCGGCATCATCGCATTATCTTGCTACCTGCCGCTGATCAATGAACTCGCGGCGCCCAAAGCGGCGCAAAAAGCTGAATTGCCCATATTCATGGGGCACGGAACTTATGACCCGGTGGTGCCGTTCAGTGCGGGACAGGTTTCAAAGGAGTTACTGGAAACGCTGGGGTATCAGGTGGAGTGGAAAACCTACGCGATGGAGCATTCCGTTTGCGCGGAAGAAATTGCCGATATCAGTCAGTGGTTAAAACAGGTGATAGCGCGCCGTTGAGCCGCCATACCGTGCCGGGCTAGCAATGCTCCAGTTCGTAATTTAATTTTTCCTCGATACGTTTTTTGAAATTGAGGTATTCAATAATCTGGAACTGGCTGGACGCGCGCTCGCCCAGCAAGGCTGGCGCGAGATCGAGGTCCGTGATGTAAATCGGATAGCGTTCGCCGCTGGGCCGGCGCCGCAACACATATTTGGCGACTTCCCGGAACAGGTTGATGCCATAATCCAGCGAAGAATATTCCTTATCCTCGGTGTACATGGTAAACACCGTTTTCTGATCGATAACACTTCCCACCACCTGAACATGAAAATAAGCGCGTTTGTTTTTTTCGTAGCTGCTTTCCTGCCTGATGAAATCACACTTGCCATCCGGCAGGCGTTTAACACGGTAAAACTCGATGTTTTCCAGCATGCCAGCATAGTATTTATTGTTATGCGCCATGGCCTGGCGGTTAAGCACGGTGTCAAAGAACGCCATATACTGGTTAATCAAGGCAAGATCTTCATGGAAAGGCAGCTTTTGATAGAATGCGGCGCCCTGTTCATCCAGAACATAAATACTGGCAAGCTGCCCGGCCACTTCGTAGAATAACTGAATCTTGCCCGGTGTATTGCGCGCGAACACCTCCGCGGCTATCGTGCCCTTGAAAGCCTGTTGATCCACTACAAACCTGTTAATACCCGCTTTTGGTTCTGATAACTTGTTAAAAAACTCCCGTTCGGTATCCGCTCTCACGTAATAAAAGTTATCCCCTTCGTGATTGATATCGAAATATGACTGCTGGGCTTCCAGGATATAACGCACATCGTTAAGCGTATTGTTATGAAAATAAGCGTTCAATACATCGGTAACCAGTTGCTGGATGCGGCGCACCAATTGCGCGCCTTGCGCAAACGAAAAGTTATAGGCCGCGATTTTATTGCGCTGCTCTTTTTTGTTATTTAAATTCCAGCGCAGCAGCTGGCACAGGCAGTCCAGCAGGCCGTCCACGCCCGAGTAACGGTAAGTCAGAATTTCCTGCCAGCTTGTCACGATCACCAGGTCAAAGGTCAGCGCCAGGTTGGCGGATGCGCCTGGCAGATTGAGAATATCGCCATCTTCCTCGGCAACCAGGCTGCCGCGGCGCGAATTACCCCGCAGCGGATCGGTTCCCACGTTAATGAACAGACAGGTATTGACAGCCACCGGCGATTTTTCCAGGTTGTCAATGCTGGTGTCGGGCAGGCGCCCGCCGGCAAATTGCTGCTCCAGCGCGTCCATTATATTTTTTACTTCTTCCACTTTCAGGAAGCCGCCTTTCGTATCCAGGGCTATGATAGTGCTGGGATTGATCAGCTGATTGAAGTGGCACCATGTCAACAGCTCCACCGCGCTGCTGCCACGCTTAATAGGCGTTACTTCCGCGCGGTTGGTTGCCGGATTTACGGTTTCATTCAGCAACAACCAGGTTTCCGCGCCGGACTTGGCGGTGGATTGCTGCAGCGTGAGCTTGCGTTCGACGATGTTGGCGGATACACCCCGGTTCACCAGCTCGATTTTGCCGGGCTTCTTCTCGAACGCGGCATAGAGTTTCCGGCCCAGAGCGTTCAAGTCTTTCTGACTGATCCTCGAAAGTCCCGCATTGTTGCGCGCAAACCTGGATAAAAACATGTAGCTTTGAGTCAGGTCTTCTACCAGGACTTTTCTTTCCTGCAATACCCTGTGAATTTTCCATTCATCGTGTTTATCCAGCTCCGCGATGTGTTCCGAGCTCCAGCCCCAGCCCGCCGCCAACTCCTTCAGGCAATCACGCCGCCAGTCATCCTTGCTTTTTGCGGGCGTACTCAGCGGCACGTTAACCTTGAAATAGAAACAGCGCCGGATCAGTTCGAGGCGCTCTTTTTCGCCACGCTTTATCAGATATTCCTCGAGGCGCCGGATCAGGATACTGTAAGGATCAAGCGCGTTGAGGTCGGTCAGGCCATCATAGACTTTTTGCTTGAAATGCTGGCTCAGCAATTCACAATTGGGATAACTTCCTGCATAGGTTTCCATGAGCAGGATTTTCAGCACCGATTTATACGGCGAGTCGATTCCTTTATAGACCTGCCACAATCCCGCGCCAAAGAATTCCTCTACCGGCACTTTGGATAGACCGCCAAAGTCAATCACTTCATCCGGGTCGACTACGCGGTTATTTACCAAATGGTGCACAAATTCATCATAATTCTTTTCCTGGTCGGGCGGCACCAGCCACCAGACAGGAAACCGGCCTGCGAGCAGAATTCCGGTGCGGTAAAACTCTTCCAGCAACAAGTGGTGCTGGGTAGTGCCGCTGCTTTCGCTGCTGAGCTGATGCACTTCGCCCCTGCGGAATTTATCCGCATCCATTGGAAAAAAATGCACTTCCAGGCCAATGCTTTCCGCCCAGACTTCGATATAGTCACATTTGACCCGCAGTTCGGTCAGCTGATTGGCGTCCAACGTTGGGTTGTAACAAAGCCAGATATCGAAATCGCTTTGGTCTGACTGGGCGATGGTGCCCACGCTGCCCATGATAAACAGCGAATGAATGTCTCGCTTGGCGAGCGCGGCTTCCTTATAGACGAAATCATTACTGAGACTTTTTGCCGCTTCGATGCTGGTTTTATACGGCGTGTAGAGTGAAATTCCAGCAGGCGCTTCCCCGGACACATAACCGGGCAATTGCTTGTGATTGACATGAAAAAACAACGGCAACAGGTTCAGGAAATTGCGCTGCTTCCATTTCAGGGAATCCTGGGTTCTTTGCAAACGATGCTGGTTGATTTCAAGAAAACGGTTCTTGATGGCTTTCAGATCAATCTCACCCGATCCGTTTGTATTTATCGTCGATACCAGCATGCTGTGGCCAAAAATCTGTCAGTGTCAAAAAATTCAAGAAATTCAATAATTAGTCAATTGCATTGGGCGGTTCATCCCACCTAAGTTTTCGGCATATAAATTGTTTTATTGAGTACTAATTTCCCATTAATTAACGTTACGCGCCGGCCAGATCGTGATTTGGTTCACTGCGCGCCTGATGGTGGATCACAATTTGGACGGCAGCGGCTCAAGGCTACAACCGAACTTGCCGAAGAAGTTATTGCGGATTTTGGCAGTGGGGCCGTTTTCAATGCGATAACGGGACTAATACCTGACAGAAAAGACAGGAGGGAGGCAAAATCCATTAAAATTCTTAACATTTTACGAATTTTTCTCCTATCATTAGATACTAACTATCGGGAAAACATTGGCTTAGATATGTTGAACAGGCGTACGCCAGCATTTTGACGGCTTCGTTATTCGGCTATATCTAAGGTGAACACAGGTTCAAGGGTGGAGTAAAACAATGAAATCGGGTAAGAATCAAATTACCATGGAATTGGCCACAGAGTTACTGGAAAACGTGCCCGTCGGAATCGCGGTATCGGACCGTAACGGAAATATTGTCTGGTGTAACGAAACGCTGGCCAGGTTTCTCAATGACTCACGCGGCAACCTGCTGCAAAATTCTCTGCCGGAATTGAAAGGCAGCAAGCTTCGTCCGATAACGGAAGCGTCCGACACAGTGCTGGTGCCCGGCGGTGAAAACATGCCGGATCGCTGGTTAAAACACCAATCCATCGCGCTAAACGCCGGCGGAGACGCGGCTTACACCGCTACAGTATATTCGGATATATCGGAAGTCTCTTCCCTGCTGGCTGAGCAGGAGAAACTCACCGAACAATTGAACCAACTTTCCACCGTTGACCGCGAAAGTGGCCTGTTGAATCACCGCGCGATGCTGCAACATCTGGAACCACTGGTATCACGCAGCCGGCGCTACAATAATAATTTGTCGGTGATCACAATGGAATTGACCAATCTCGACTCGATCGTGGATGATTTCGGACCCGACGCAGCCAGTCATTCGGTTGTCGAGGTAAGCCGGCTGCTCAAAGATCAGATGCGCTGGGCGGATATCGTCAGCCGTGTGGAATACAACCGCTTTGTTTTTATTTTACCGGAAACCGACAAACCTTCCGCCGTGCATCTGGCGAATAAAATTTGCGCCCAGGTCGCGGAACTCCAGGTCCAACATGAAAATACATCGTTTCATTTAGAGGCCAATTTCGGCGTCACCTCCTGGGAAAAAGGCAATGACTCGGTGTTACTGTTGCGCAAAGCCCATCAGGCGCTGGATGCGGCGCGGGACAACGGCAGTAATGCTGTTGAATCGGTGTGATACGCAACCACCAAAATACCCACATCAAACGCCCCGGTTAAATCGGAAAATATTCCTGACTGCTCACCTGATTCTCGTTCTGGGTTATACTTAGTACCTCTAGCGCCGGTGTCCGCGCCGGCGTTTCACTTTGATTAAGCGTGTTTGACTTGAAACATTTTATTGTGCGCATGTAATCGTCATGGACTGCAGACACAGTTTTAAAAAATCAATACTGAATACGTTGTATCTGCTGATTTTATTTTTATTCAGCGCGCAATGCATGGCGTTTCTCATTCCGGTTGCTGGTCCGCAACTGGAACCCAAAAAGGGCCGTTTCCTCGTCGCTACCGACAACCTCGCGCAAACCAGTTTTAAGGAAACCGTGATCCTGATAACTCACTATAGTTCAGCCCTGGGCGCCACCGGCATCACCATCAACCGCTCCGCAAACCTGCCGTTAAATGAAGCATTCCCGGCAGTAAAGGAACTGAAAGACATCAGCCAGCCGCTGTATCTTGGCGGCCCGGTCAAAACTGACGGCATATTCGTCCTGATGAAAACCAAACGGCCCCATACCGGCATGAAACAGGTAATCAATGATATATATTTTACCGTGGGCCTGGATGCCGTTATACATGGCTTGCCCAAAGCCATAGACGGCGAAGCGACCCGCGCCTATGCGGGTTATGCGGGCTGGGCGCCTGGCCAGTTGCAGGCAGAAATCAAACGCGGCGACTGGATTATTGTCGATACTGATACCAGTATTGTCTTCGAGGAAAATCCGGAAACCCTGTGGCAGCAATTACGTAAAACATGGTCCGGCGAATGGATCTAGCAGTTTTGTAATATTTTCTTTTTTCAGTTATCCATTATGTCATGGCAATCCGTCACGCGCGCTGATTCCATCGCCGCCGGCGCCGCTAAGGAATTTACCATTGAAACGGCGCAAGGTCCTCTGGAATTGTTTATCATCAATACCAACGGGCAATTCCATGCCTATAAAAATCGTTGCCCGCATACAGGCGTTACTCTGAACTGGCTACCCAGCCAATTTTTGGATATCGACAACCGGTACATCCAGTGTTCCACGCACGGCGCGCTGTTTCGAATTCAGGATGGTTATTGTGTGCGGGGACCCTGCGCCGGCGCGTCATTGACATCGCTGCCATTGAAAATCGAACACGGAACTATTTGGGTTGAAATTGCATAACTTGTTATTCATCAAGCCCGCGTATACCCGTGTGATCATACTCTGTGGCTGGCTGTTTAACCCAACGGCGATTTGCTTCGCGGAAACAACAACCGTGAAGGCATTGACGTTGCCTGACATCAGCCAGTGGAAAACCGAAACATTTTCCGGCAAAACAACGTATGAAGTTGTCAACATCGATCAACGAAATGCGATTAAGGCCGTGAGCCGGCAATCGGCGTCCGGCCTGGTGCGCAAAATGCCAATCGACCTTGCCAAAACACCCTATATGAACTGGTCGTGGAAAGTTGAAAATGTTTTGACAAATGTCGACGAACAACAAAAAAGCGGTGACGACTATGCCGCGCGTGTTTACGTGGTAATTTCAGGCGGCCTGTTGTTCTGGCGCACCCGCGCCATCAGTTATGTCTGGGCCAGCCACCAGGCGCAATACAGCCATTGGCCCAACGCGTTTACCGGCAACGCCATTATGGTATCCGTGCAATCCGGCCCCGGGGCAAGCGGACAATGGGTCACGGAAAAACGCAATGTCCTGGAAGATATCAAACAACTTTTAGGCGTTGATAACACTGAAATCGACGCGGTTGCTATCATGAGTGACGCCGACAACAGCCAACAATCCGCCACCGCGTATTACGGCGATATTTATTTCACCGCGCAATAAATGTAGTACCAGGCGGGGAACAACACCGTAGCTCGATACTCCTTGTATGGAGCATTGTATGGAGCATGACTGGAGGTGCAGCCGTGGGCGCACCTCCGTATCACCACCGCAATGATTCTACTGCTGCTCTCTCTGCTTCGTTATTTCATCGACGAGGTGCGCATCGATCAACATGATCTCAATGCGGCGGTTCTTCTGTTTGTTTTCCGCTGTATCATTCGGAGCGATCGGCTCATACTCGCCGCGGCCGGAAGCCACCAGGCGTTCAGGCGCCACACCCGCGTCCTGCAGCGCGTGCACTACATTTGTAGCGCGCGCCACTGACAATTCCCAGTTTGTCGGGTATTTCGCTTGCAGCGACTTGGCGACGGGCACGTTATCGGTGTGCCCCACTACGCGAATAACCTTGTCGTCATATTCCTTTAATGCTTCACCGAGTTTTTTCAGGACATCTTGCCCGCTGGATTTGATTTTAGCGCGGCCAGAGTCGAAGAACATCTGCTCCGCAACATCCACCGACAACATATTCTGATATTGACGCACCTTGAGCTCGCCCTTTTGGACTTCCGCGGACATCTGGCGCGCGAGCCTGTCATACTGCGCCTTACGCTGCCGGTTGGCATTCTCTAAATTACTTTTGTCTTTTTCAAGCGATGCGGTCTGCTGCTGCAGTTTGGCTATTTCTGCTTCCAGTGCGGCGCTTTGTTTCTCTAATTCGGATCTTTGTTTCTGTAATTCCGCGCTTTGCTGCTCCAGCGCGGCCTTTTCCTGCTGCAGTGCGGTAATCTCGCTATTCTTCTCCGCCTGCATCTTTTCATGTGTACTGGTACTGACACAGCCGGCGAGAGAGAGCGCCGCAATCCCAACAACTAATGTCGCGTATTTTTTGAAGTTGATCGTACTCATGTCATTCTCCTTGAGTAATCAGCAATTGACACAGGACACGCCAGCCCAATTGATTGCCGTGATTCATTTGGATCGCATCCAATTAACTGGCTGTCAATTACAACAAACGCAAATATTTATAACACTCAATATGCCTTTACTATACCTTCTGGCGCCAAAACAACCTGTCCAGGAAGAATTTTCCCGGTTACAAAAAACTGCGCGAAGTGCAATCTTTTCAGACGCAAAAACATCGTTCTGAGTCTGGAAATACAGTTTTTATTGCTGTGATACCATCCGTTGTCAGTTACCTGCCCTGGCGCGTTCTCATTTCATTCAACACTTTTATCATCGCCAACAATACCCGGCTATGTACCGCCAGATAGTACGCTGATATTTATTTACTGCCCAATAAAAGTAGATATTGTCTTGATGCAAATCAAATCTTGCCTGACTGACCTTGCGTTATTTGCTTTTGCTATAGCTTGGAACAAAAAGTGATGGGCGCACAGATCATACTGCCGATGCGTTTTTTTGCTGATATCATCAATCCGTATTGGACGGCAGGTTGGTGAAATGGTATCCCCTTACAGAACTGGACCGCAATGCGGATGTTTACGGTTGACTTGCGGGTATGATGCGCCGGTCGGGTAACAACATAACAACAACTGTGATTCGTCTGTTGTAATGCTGTTTTCTAATTACCCCGGCATCTGTCAGGCGCGGCGCGGATCGGCGTGCTTTAACGGGAGCCGGCGAATGCGCTTGCCGGTGGCGGCAAAAACCGCGTTCAGCACGGCCGGCGCCGCGACCGCAATGGTCGGTTCGCCGATCCCGCCCCAGAAATCGCCCGACGGCATGACGATGGTTTCCACCTTGGGCATCTCGTGCAGCAGCATCGACGGATAGTTGTCAAAATTTTTCTGCTCCACCGCGCCGTCTTTAACGGTGCATTCGCCATAAAGCATGGCGGACAGGCCAAACACAAAAGATCCTTCAACCTGGTGCTCGATTTGTTGCGGATTGACGGCATAACCCGGATCGGTGGCCGCCACAATGCGGTGGATCTTGATTTTTCCATCATTGTCCACCGAAACTTCCGCGCAGGCCGCGACATGACTGCCGAAGGTCTTAACAACCGCAAGGCCACGATGCACGCCTGCGGGCGCAGGCTTGCTCCACCCCGCTTGTTCCGCCACGGCGTTAAGCACCGCCAGACTCCGGGGATGATTGGCCATCAGTTGCCGGCGAAATTCCAGCGGATCCCGGCCGGCGGCATGGGCCAGTTCATCCATGAAGCACTCCAGATAAACCGTATTCTGGTTGATGTTAACCCCGCGCCAGAATCCCGGTGGCAACGGCGGGTTGCGCATGGCATGCTCCACCCGCAGGTTCGGCACGGTGTAACTGATTTCATGATCGCCGCCTTTATCAAAACCCTGAAAGGTAATCGGGTCGGCGCCGTTCTGCAGCGCCTGGGGCATGACCGCGGCCATGATGGATTGCCCGGAAATGCGCACATGCAAACCTGTCAGGTTGCCTTTTTTATCCAGCGCGCCGACCAGTTTGCATTTGGTCACCGGGTGATAATGGCCGTGCGTCATGTCTTCTTCACGGCTCCACAGCAGTTTTATCGGCGTGCCCGGCATCTGCTTTGCGATGGCAACAGCCTGCTCAACATAATCATGAAAATTCCCGCGCCGGCCAAAACCGCCACCCAGATGAATCTTGTAAACATCGCATTGCTCAATGGGCAAACCCGAAGCCCTGGCGGTGGATGCCAACGCCGCTTCGCCGTTCTGGGTCGGGCACCACACTTCGCAGCGCTCTTGCGTCCAGAGCGCCGTGGCGTTCATGGGTTCCATGGTGGCGTGATGCTGGTAGGGATAATAATAAGTCGCTTCAACTTTCTTTGCGCCACTCTTAAATGCCTGGTTGATATCGCCGTTTTCATTGCCGGCAAACACGTTGTCACCGGACGTCAGTCCTTCATCGAGCAGTTGTTCGATCACCGCGCTATTGATGCTGGCATTAGGTCCCGCGTCCCAGCTGATGGGTAAAGCATCCAACGCCACTTTTGCCTGCCACCAGGTATCCGCCACTACAGCCACCGCGTAGTCGTCCACTGGCACGATTTTGCGAACGCCGGGCATGCTGCTGACCTTTGCGGTATCAAACGCTTTGACCTTGCCGCCGAAAACGGGACAGGCGCGGATAGCCGCATTGAGCATGCCCGGCAGCTTCAGGTCGGTGCCGTACACTTGCTTGCCGTTGAGCTTGTCATCGGTATCCAGGCGCTTGACCGGTTTGCCGATGAGCTTCCAGTCTTTCGGGTCCTTGAGATCGACATGCTCGGGCGGAAACAACTCGGCCGCCGCGGCGGCCACTTTACCATACGTGGTCGTGCGTCCGCTGGGCGCATGGGTAATCACGCTATTGGCGGCCTGGCATTCCTCCATGGGAACATTCCATTGCAGCGACGCGGCCTCGATCAGCATGTGCCGCGCGGCGGCGCCGCCGGTGCGCACATATAAATGACTGTCACGGATTCCGCGGCTGCCGCCGGTCGCGAAACTGCGCCACACTTTGTCACGCTTTAAGTTTTCACCGGGCGTGGGATATTCGGTGGTAACTTTGGCCCAGTCGCATTCCAGTTCTTCCGCGACCATTTGTGCGAGGCCGGTCAGGGTACCCTGCCCCATCTCGGAACGCGCAATGCGAATGATGACAGTATCGTCGGGCTTGATGACCACCCAGGCGTTCACTTCCGGAACCTCGGCGGCGGGCCCGGCTGTAGTTGCCGGTGTCGCGGGAGCGTCTTTGGTTGCACCGGTATCCTCAGGTTGTTTGCCACAGCCGGCGATATAAAAGCCCAGGGAAAAACCGGCGCCAACGCCCACACCAATTTTCGTAGTGCGGATCAGAAATTCACGGCGGGTAATAGCAACGCGTTCCTTGCTCATGACGACCTCCCGCGCTTGCCGATATCCACGGCGAGATGGATGCCGCGCCGGACCCGGTTGTAGGTGCCGCAACGGCAAATGTTGGTGATGTTGGCGTTGATGTCTGCGTCACTGGGATTAGGATTCTCATTCAGCAGCGCCGCCACATTCATGATCATGCCGGGCTGGCAGTAACCGCACTGCGGCACATCCAGTTCTTTCCACGCCTGTTGTACGGGATGACTGCTATCCGAGGACAGCCCTTCGATGGTCGTTATTTCCGATGACGCCGCCACCGAGAACAGCGGAACGAGGCAGGCGCGAACGGCTTTGCCATCCACATGCACGATGCAGGAACCGCAGAGGCCGATGCCGCAGCCATACTTGGCGCCGGTCAGTCCCAGCTGCTCGCGGAGCACCCAGAGCAGCGGTGTCGCACCATCGGCATCGACGTCCATGATTTTTCCGTTAATCTTCAATTTTGCCATAGTTATAACTCCATGATGTAAGCAGGCTTTACAACAGTGTGAGCAAACAGCAAAGCGAGGGAAAAACAGAACCCGGTCCGAACCAGACCTCACGCAGTCTAACTCCGCGGAATCGGTAACTCAATGCCTCGCGGGTGATTGTGACGCGGCGACATCCGGTATTGGGAACTTTAGCCAAATCATGCGCATATTTTCAAACAATGGCGCTGTGGCCGGACGATTTGCGCAAAGATTGCACTACTCATTCAATGTTTTTTAACAATTCCGCAGGATGCGGTGGCGTGCACAGGCCCGTGCGAGGTTAATAGCATGGGGGGTCGGTAGTTGTAGAACATACCGCAGCAACGCGACTTTTATCTTTCCTGCTTTAATTGATGCGGTTCGTAACCTTACCCATTAATGTCGAAAACTTCGAGAGTTATAACGTTTTGGATTTATTTCCGGTCAACTCTCACGCTTCAACAATAAAATCGAAAACAAAACCGCTAAAGAAAGTCACATCAATGCGATTCGATTCTAAAAAATCAAAAACTCAGGATTACTTCTTAGTAGCGTTTGCGGGTCTTAAGTTTAGAAATAACCAAGGATAGCTTTCGGCCAAAAGCGAACGCACGAGATTCCAGAAAATAGATCTGTCCCAATTTACTCAAAGGTAAATGTTAATGACAAAGAAATCCGTAAAAGCAAAAACGATCACTAAAGGCAGTGGTAATATATTTGCCGATCTGGGTCTGGATAGCCCCGAAGAACTAAAACTGAAAAGCACACTCACCATGACCTTCAACTCGATTATTAGACACCGTGGCCTGGCGCAAAAAGACGCTGCGAAGCTGCTGGTAATTTCACAACCTGAAGTGTTAGCGCTGTCGCGGGGAAAGTTATACCATTTTTCCGTTGAAAAACTCTTCAAGCTATTAAACGCGTTGGATCGAGATGTATCGATTGTCATCAAGAAGAAACCCCGCTCACGTGATACACGGGTTAAAGTGGTGGCCGCTTAATGACAGCAATCAAACACGATAACCACCAGACTTTGACGAAAATAGATCCATATAATAGGCATCGGCAAAGGTGTGCCTGCCGATCAATTAACCCGGTAGACCTACGCAGGGGTATTTGTGACATCGCCAGTGCACTGTCGCAGTTCGTTCGGCTTATTGCTATACTGCCGCGATGGCCAATCATGACAGCGGTTATCATTTGTTGTTTGCGCATCCGGAACTGGTCGAGGATTTGGTGCGCAACTTCGTGCCGGAAGACTGGGTGGATCAGTTAGACTTCTCCCGCATGGAACGGGTCAACGCCAAGTTTCACACCGAAGGTTTGCAGCAACGCGATAGCGATATCATTTATCGCATTCACTACAAAGAAGGTGATGGCGAAATTTATCTTTACCTGTTACTGGAATTTCAATCCACGCCGGACAAATGGATGGCCTTGCGCACGCTGGTGTATGTGGGGTTGCTGTATCAACACCTGGCCAAGGAAGGCCGGCTGGAAGGGGATAAACAATTACCGCCAGTCTTTCCTCTGGTGTTGTACAACGGTGACACGCCCTGGCACTGCGCCCCGGATCTGCGCTCCCTGATTGCCCTGCCGCCCAACTCGCCATTGCGCAAATATCAGCCGCAAATCGGCTATTATTTATTGGACGAGAGCCACTATCCCGATGGCAAGGAAGGCTCCATTACCGGCGCGCTGTTTCGGATCGAGAATATACGGGATATCAATGACTTAAATGATGGTCTTCGTCTATTGGAACAGCAAATCCCGAAAACCAATGCCAGTCTCAAACGGGCCTTGTTGACATGGATTTCCTATGTTGTTGCACCGCATAAAGGGCTAAAATTAGACAAACGTGACGTACAAAACCTGACCGAGGTAAGAGAAATGCTCTCCACACGCATTAAACAATGGGAACAAAAGATTGCTGAAAAAGGCCGGGAAGAAGGCCTGGAAAAAGGCCGACTCCTGGGTGAAGCCAAGACCCTGAAAAAAATGCTGGTGTTAAAATTTGGCGGCTTACCCGAGTGGGCTGAACAGCGAATCGCCCAGGCCGATGCGGCCACGCTTGACCGGTGGGTGGAACGCCTGCTGGCGGCCAACAGCCTGGAGGACGTCTTTAAATAGTCGTCCACAAAGACACGGATCATCTACTTTATGTAGATGACCATTCAACAGGGCCGCGTTACGGCCCTTTTTATTGGCCTCGATTTTTTCGTTCGTCTTTTTTTGTTATTCGCCCTTCTTCCCCGACGCTAAGCTCACCTGAAAAATCCGCCAACGCGTGCCGATAACCGTTATTTCTCAATAAGACGGGTTACCGGAAACAATGATTTACATCGTGTGGGCATCGATGGTGTGGCTGTGGGCGCAGTTAAAGGAATGGTTCCGTCTATTGCGGCGAAAACCCCGGGGCTGGCGCCGCAAGGCAGGCTCTGCCGGTTGGGATGAAAACATCAAACCGGGTTTTGGCGCCGAACCTAAACCGCCGTGGGTCAAAGCGGAAGTGATTCGGCTGAAAGCCTTTATGCCCGATGGCGGGTGCCGCAAGCTCGCGGTTGTTTTCAACCGGCTTTACAAAGATGAAAAACAGATGACCGTCGGCAAAACCTTCGTCGCCAATGTCATTCGGGATCATCATTACGACATACAGGTGTTGCGCCAACAGGTCAAACACCGACAGCCGCCGATCCTGCGCAAGAACATTATCTGGCAGGTGGATTTAACAGGCAAACCCACCCAAGCAAAAGCCCGGCAATCCATTTTAGGCATTATCGATCACGGCTGCCGGGCGTGCATCCGCCTGTGCGCCCTGCTCCGAAAATCCTCGCTCCGTATTTTGATTAATCTGCTTGAAACCATGGATCAGTCCGGCAAACCCGAACTGATCCGCACCGACAATGAAGCGGTGTTTACGTCCCGGTTGTTCAAACTGGTGTTGTGGTTATTGAACATCAAACACCAGCAAACCGAATTGCACTGCCCCTGGCAAAATGGCAAAATCGAGCGCCTGTTTTTGACCTTGAAACAAAAACTCAATGTATCGGCGTTTGACCACGCGGACAGTTTGAATGAGTTTCTGCACCCGTTCCGGTTTTGGTACAACTTCGTACGCCCGCATCAGCACTTGAACGGCAAGGTACCGGCCGAGGTGTGGATGAAGCAGCCCTTTAACGCAAAAAAGTCTGTGTGGTATGAGGATGAAACGGGATTGTTGCGGGGCTATTATTTGCCGCCGGATTAGCGGTCAACGCTTCGGTAGTAAAGCATTGATGGACAACCCTCACTGTCCACGGTAAAGCGTGCTTGAAAAAGCCTAGCAAGGACTATTTTTCGAAAATTGGAAAAATAAAGTGTGACATGATTCACAACATTTGAAAAATGACGCAGTCGGTTTCCGCAAGGAAGCATTAAATTTTCAAAAAACGAAAGACTGAGGGGTTGGATTAGCATTGCGGACAGGCGGTCGGGGCACCGGCGATCACTTCCATTGAGGGGAAGTGATCGTGTTAGGACTGGGAAGCATACCGACCACCGATGCGAATGAAACGGCCTTGTTTTTTCCGATACCACTTTTAGTTGCTAGGCTTGTTCACCGTCATTGGCGGCGGTTGCAGTTTGTTTTCGATAATGTCCTGCCCGCTGGTTTTCGGCGGGGAACATCCGTTAACAAAGGGAGTGGCATCATACGTTACACCGAGATACGCAGACTCGGCGGCGAGCCCCAGCGACTGCGAGAAGCGGGGATTGGTATAACGTTCGGCACAGTTATTCCGGTGCTTGTTCAGCCGAACCAGATGTCCGACTTCGTGCGCAACGACATGCACGTACAATGTTTTGTTGTTAATACCGCGCTTCGCCGCGTTGTCGCGAATGCTGCTGGTGCAGAGGTTGATGCGCTTCTGCGCGACCACGGGATAGACAATACCCAGCAAGTCATCGCATTTGTTTTTTTCGCTGATACAGACAAACTTGAGATCCTTGCGGAGTTTGTCTGCAAAGTTCTCCCGGCTGTTGTCTGGCCAGGAAATCAGGCCGTTTCTGCCCATTTGCGCATCGATCGCCGGTAAATTCTTTTGCAGCCAGTCCACCGCAAAATGAATCTTGTTTTCCTCAAGTTCATTGCAGCTTTCAACATCCACGTTCGAAAGACGGAGTTTGCTGTCCCCCGAATTGTTGCTGGAAGTTTCTATGCCGACGCATTCCAGTCCCTGGCATTTCTCCCCGGTTTCGGGATTGGATTTAGCGGCGTACGCGTCAGGATGAACTATTATTGACAGAATCAGAGTTAAAGGCATGAACCAGAAGACATAGCTGTTTTGTAGAGCAGGTTTCAGTTTCATTGAAGTCGTTCCTGTATGTGCAAACTAAGCATGTTAAAAACTACCTGTCACAAATTCGATTGCGAAGATGCCGTATTTGCGGCAGGCACCCGGCACACCGTTTTGCGCTGAAGACATTGACAACCTGGCGTTTCCTTCGCGTTGCCATTTTCAACGCGAAGCAAACCCACTGCTTGTAGAAAGTGACTCTGAGTCGGAAATGGGTGTGCTAATCTAACGACACCAAAGAACCGTGGAAGAATGAGTAAATATTCACAGATCGGGCGCCGGCTTTTTGTCATTGTTCGTATTGAATGCGTCACGGCAGGAGTAGATGTCTTTCGGTAATCGGGATGACGAGACTTAATGACGAAGTGTTAGCCACAAGCGTCACGCACGCAAAAGCCGGTGTCCATTTCGCTTTTGTTATGGATCCCGGCATTCGCTGTGATAGCAAGTTAGTGCCCATCCATAAATGGGTATTTTATAAAAACTCTGGCGTGCAACCAGCTAAGTGTTCAACTGGATCTTCGGGTCGCTACGTGTTCCTTCGTCCGGTTAACGCGAACGTAAGCGCGCCGGGCGAAGCTTGATGCATCTTGCTAGGTGAAAGTCCCTGCCGGGTAACGGCTAGCCACCCACCCGTATCGAGTGTTGCGTCTGTGGCGGAGTCAGTTTTTGTGCTGGTGAACAAAACAGGCGGCGCATACACAGGATACGTTATAGGCCGGATTGAGACGCAGTCTCCTTGAGCTAGTATCGTTTCGAAAAGCCGGTCCTGATTGGACAGCGAGGTGGCGCGCGTGAATCCTAAAAGAGCAGGGCGCCTTGGTGAGTCCTGTAAGAGCCGGCGGAGTTCTCAAGCTACGGCATGTAACACGAAAAGCGTCGTGAACCCGGGAGACCCCTTGGGCTCCGGGTCGAAACCGGCGTTTATCCAAGGCAAGCAGTAGATTTGTCACGAATCGGAAACCAGGACACAGGACAGAGCTGGAGCCTATCGATAAACGAAACGCCCGAGACCCGACCTCCACCAACGGCTCAATACACTTGCGGGCTTGAGAGTGTCTTAAAAATACGCGCGTTTGGATGATCAGCGGCCGCTAAAGAATCACCATAATAAAAAATAGGCAAAGAATACGCATGGCTTAAATTGCTGCACGGGAAAATTGATGTTAAGGAACGTAAGACGAAAAATAGCTTTGTTTCTATTGTTCATCTTTTTAGGTGCGGCAAGCATGGTTTTGATCTCGCCGACTTATCGCAGTATGAGCCTCCATGGATTTTCGGACATTAACGATTATCGTATATTCGATGTGCGAATTTTGCATGCCAGTAAATCACCTTTCCACTT
>JAKEGK010000112.1 GCA_022627515.1 Gammaproteobacteria bacterium | reverse complement strand
GGGGGTAAACATAATGATCTGGAAAATGTAGGTTATACTGCGCGCCATCATACATTTTTTGAAATGCTGGGTAACTTCAGCTTTGGCGATTACTTCAAACGGGATGCTATTCACTACGCCTGGGAGTTCCTAACAAAAGTCATGCGCCTGCCGCCGGAAAAACTTTGGATCACGGTTTATATCGATGACGACGAAGCGGCGGATATCTGGCTTAACGATGTCAAAGTTGATCCCGCGCGTTTTTCCCGGATCGGCGATAAGCCGGGTGGCAGGAAATACGAAAGCGACAACTTCTGGTCCATGGGTGATACCGGTCCTTGCGGTCCCTGCAGCGAAATCTTTTATGACCATGGCCCCAAAATTCCCGGAGGTCCTCCAGGCACACCTGAAGCGGACGGGGACCGTTATATTGAGATCTGGAATCTGGTGTTCATGCAATATGATAGAGCACCGGACGGCACGTTAAATTCATTGCCCAAGCCATCGGTCGATACCGGCATGGGACTGGAACGCCTGGCCGCCGTTATGCAAGGGGTGCATAACAACTATGAAATTGATCTGTTCGCAAACCTGGTCAGGTTCATCGCGGATTTGGCGGATGAAAAGGACCTGAGTAATAAATCACTGCGTGTCATTGCCGACCATATCCGATCCTGTGCGTTCCTGATTACGGATGGCGTCGTGCCTTCCAATGAAGGCCGCGGTTACGTATTGCGGCGCATCATCCGCCGCGCGGTCCGGCATGGCAACAAGCTGGGCTTGCATAATGCGTTTTTTTACAAGCTGGTTGCACCCCTGGTGAAAGAAATGGGGGGTGCTTATCCGGAACTTCGCAAAGCGCAGTCCGGTATTGAAAAAGTCCTGCAGCAGGAAGAACAGCGGTTCGCGGAAACCCTGGGCCAGGGTATGACGATACTGGAAGAAGCCATCAGCAAATTAAAAGGCAGGACCATACCCGGTGAAACCGTGTTTAAACTTTACGACACTTACGGGTTTCCGGTTGACTTGACGGCGGATATTGCGCGGGAACGCGATCTCAATCTTGACATGGAAGGTTTTGAAAAGGAAATGACCGCGCAGCGGGAACGCGCGCGCAAGGCCGGTAAATTTGAGGCCAGTTACCATGGCAAGCTGGATGTGCAAGGCGCCACTGAGTTCACCGGTTATGATCATCTGGAAGACGAAGCGAAGGTGCTTTACCTCTTTAAAGAAGGCGCCGCGGTTGACACGCTGACAGCCGGTGAGCAAGGTATCGTGGTGCTGGACCGCACGCCTTTCTATGCCGAATCAGGCGGTCAGGTTGGCGATGAAGGGGTGCTGGAATCCGGCAAGTCCGTATTTGCAGTGCGCGATACGCAAAAACAACGGGATGTTTACACTCATATAGGCGAAGTAACCGCGGGCCAGTTGAAAGCAGGGGATAAGGTAAAGGCCATCGTCAATCATTCCGATCGGCGTCAGATTGCCTACAACCATTCTGCGACGCACTTGTTGCATGCGGCGCTGCGGAAAATTTTAGGTGAGCACGTGACGCAAAAAGGCTCTCTGGTTGAGGCGGACCGCCTGCGGTTTGACTTTTCCCATTTTGCGCCGATTTCTCCTGCTGAACTGATCGAAATCGAAAACCTGGTCAATGAAAAGATCCGCGCCAACTATGCCGTGGATACCCGACTCATGAAACAGGATGAAGCGCTGGCGGCGGGTGCGATGGCGCTGTTTGGCGAGAAATATGGCGATGTGGTGCGTGTGCTGCGTATGGGTGATTTTTCCGTGGAATTATGCGGTGGCACCCACGTAAGCAGGACAGGTGATATTGGTTTATTCAAGATTATTTCCGAAACCGGTGTAGCCGCCGGCGTGCGCCGTATTGAAGCCGTGTCCGGACCCGGCGCATTACAATGGGTGCGCGACAGCGATAACAACCTTCAACAATTGGCTTCCCTGGTAAAAGGTTCCAGGGAAAACCTGAATGACAAGATCAAACAACTGATCGACAAAAACCGGCAGCTGGAAAAGGACGTCGAACAACTCAAGGCAAAGCTGGCCAGCAGCAAGGGCAGTGATCTGCTTAGCCAGGCGGAAGAAATCAAAGGAGTCAAAGTACTGGCGGCGCGGCTTGACGGGGTCGATCCCAAATCCCTGCGCGATACCATGGATCAGCTGAAGAATAAATTAGGTTCCGCGGCAATTGTGCTGGCGGCGGTCAATGGAGAAAAGATCAATCTGGTGGCGGGCGTAACCAATGATCAAATCGATCGTATAAAAGCCGGAAGCCTGGTTAATGTGGTTGCTGAGCAGGTCGGCGGTAAAGGTGGCGGCCGTCCCGATATGGCGATGGCAGGTGGAAATAATCCGGCTGCTCTGGATGGTGCATTGGAATCGGTAACCAGCTGGGTTCGTGAGCAATTGGAAGCCTAGTTCAGTCCGCGTTTCTAATATTCCTGTTTTTTATTTCATAGCTAGTTTTGCTGCAGCGCGTGCTTGGGTATAATCACGCGTCATTGGTTATTTTGTATTCGATATTATCGTTTATTTTAAGGTTGACGGTTGCACGCTGGCACTTTTTGTATTCGGGCTGATCAATAGGTCAGGAATGGTAAAAACATGCCATCCGGTAGAACTCCAGTACCAGCCTGAGTCGATACATATTCGAATAACATTTTCCATAGAACTGGTTTAAAACAAAACAAACCCTGTTCATAGTGTAATTTTTATTCCTTGACTACATTAACATGGCACTTATAGTACAAAAATACGGTGGTACTTCAGTGGGTTCGGTCGAACGCATTGAACAAGTGGCTGAAAAAGTAATTACTGCCAGAAACCAGGGACACAAGGTCGTAGTGGTGGTATCTGCGATGAGCGGGGAGACCAATCGCCTGTTGGATCTGGCCAAATCGATCAACGAACACCCCAACAGCCGGGAACTTGACGTGCTGCTTTCAACCGGCGAACAGGTTACCATCGCTCTATTGAGCATTGCATTGATCCATCGAGGCTGCCCGGCAAGGTCTTATACCGGACATCAGGTGCATATCCTCACTGATAGCGCGCATAACAAGGCGCGTATACTCGATATCGACAAAGCCCGCGTGGAAAAAGACCTTGAGAACGGGACAGTGGTTGTGGTTGCGGGTTTTCAGGGCCATGATGAACATGGCAATATCACTACCCTGGGACGGGGTGGTTCCGATACCACCGCCGTTGCAATGGCTGCGGCTCTAAAAGCCGATGAATGCCAGATTTACACAGATGTGGACGGTGTTTATACCACCGATCCCCGCGTAGTGCCGGAAGCACGGCGCCTGTCTCGTATAACATTTGAAGAAATGCTGGAAATGGCCAGCCTCGGATCCAAGGTCCTGCAGATCAGGTCCGTGGAATTCGCCGGTAAATACAACGTACCGTTACGGGTGTTGTCTTCATTTGAGGAAGGCCCCGGAACGCTGATTACCTACGAGGAAGAAAATATGGAACAAGCGCTCATATCGGGCATAGCCTTTAACCGAGATGAAGCTAAACTTACTATATTGGGCGTCCCGGATGAGCCTGGTATTGCGTATAGAATCCTGGGGCCTGTAGGAAAGGCCAATATTGAAGTCGACATGATTATTCAGAACGTAGGGGCAGATGCTACCACTGACTTTACGTTTACTGTGCATCGTAATGATTACAAAAAAGCACTGGATATCTTAAATTCAGTGGCCAGGGAACTCGGCGCCCGGGAAGTCAACGGCGATAACAAAATCGTCAAGATTTCCCTGGTCGGAGTAGGGATGCGATCCCACGCTGGCATTGCCAGCACAATGTTCGAAGCGTTAGCCAAGGAAGGGATCAACATCCGCATGATATCGACTTCCGAAATCAAAATTTCGGTTGTCGTTGATGAAAAATATCTGGAACTGGGTGTGCGTGCGTTGCACAGCGCCTTTGGCCTTGAAGAGGGGTCAAATCAATAAGTTACTCTTCCAGATACCGGTAATTCAGCTATCAGGGGCACTATCAAATCCATTTATCGCGGCAATTTTTAGCGTTTTTACCGCGCTTAAGGGTTGAAGTTTCGGGCCTAACGGCCGATACAAAGACATAAAGTTGCCAGCGGTACCTCGAAAGATATTGCTAGGAGCTTGATTAAAATAAGGAGATATACAGATGTTGATCCTAACCAGACGTGTCGGAGAATCCTTGATTATTGGCGATGACGTGACAGTCACCGTGCTGGGCGTTAAAGGCAATCAAGTTCGCATTGGAGTCGACGCGCCAAGAAATGTGTCCGTACATCGCGAAGAGATATACGAACGCATCCAAAAAGAAAAAGAAAATGACGGGCCTCATGAAGAAGCCGTCGGTCAATCATAAGTCATCCGTGATCGTGTGATTAGTGAGTACGGTTGCTCCAGATTAGCGTTAAATCTGTAGATAAACTTATAACGCACAATAACTGAAATTTCTTAATTCATAAAACCAACGCATTTCGTCCCGGCCAAATTGTGATTAAGTCGCCATTTTAATAATGGCGATTTTTCATTTTTAGGGTGCTAATTCTTCGGATAAATTGAATTTTTTGTTCACTATTCATGGCGGATTTGGCAGAATGGCCGGTCTGACGAGAACCGCTTTGGCGGTTGTATATTGAACATGCGGCGGTAGGCCGTAATGCTAAGGCGAGAATGCCCGGAGTAAGGCGCTCCTTCGCTAAGGCCGGGGTTGAAAGGGTGGGGTCAAAAGCTCCATTGGGGCGAAAACAGTTTATTTTGAAATATAAGAACACGGAGAGATGGCCGAGCAGGTCGAAGGCGCTCCCTTGCTAAGGCCGGGGTTGTAAGGGTGGGGTCAAAAGCTCCATTGGGGCGAAAACAGTTTATTTTGAAATATAAGAACACGGAGAGATGGCCGAGCAGGTC
>JAKEGK010000111.1 GCA_022627515.1 Gammaproteobacteria bacterium | reverse complement strand
GCGGTGAGTTCCGCGAACCGCAACAATCAAGCGGTTACGATGCCTGCTATGGTGCGCTTCGTGCCTCAGCGGCACCCTGCAATGAATACTTTCACAATCTCTCTGCGTGGGAATGCATACGTTAGGTTATTCGTTAGCAGCCGGTATACACTCCCACGCAGAGCGTGGGAGCGAGGAGAAAGCTTCGCTGATTTACATCAAACAACCTGCCACTTGGTTGCGATGTGACGCTGGCTATCAATCGCATGTGCACTGGCTGGCGCCCGCATTATCGCCGCGGCAGCCGGCGCGTTCAGGAGTGTATGATCGAGAGTAACAATTCGCGCGCCCCGAGCCAGAAGATCTGGATGCCGATACAGAACAGCAGAAATCCTGACACCCGCACGATAATGTTGGTGCCGGTGGCGCCGAGCAACCGCGTCAAGCGGCCGGCGTAGCGGTAGCAGAGATAAGTGGTGATGGCGATCAGCGTGACCGCCAACGCCGAAATGCCCGCAGCGACGAGGCGCTCCTGCAGCAGGCTGGGCGCTTCCGTGGCCAGCGTGATGGCCACTGAGATTGAACCAGGGCCGACGGTCAGCGGCATGGTGAGCGGGTAAAAGGCGAGATTCGCGGCGGTGCGGTCCTCGGCCAGGCGGGGCAGCGAGCTCTCCATCGGGTCATCCGAAGTGGTGAGCACCTGCCAGGCGGTGAGCGTTACAATGATACCGCCCGCGACGCGCAATACCGGCAAGGTGATGCCGAAAAACTTCAGCAGATAGAGCCCGCCAAATAATGCCACGAGCAGTGTAATCCAGGTATATAGGCCAACCCGGCCGGCCAGGCGCTCGCGCTCCGAGGGTGGCAGCGCGCGGGTGATGGCGAAGAACACGAAGGCGCCACCCAGGGGATTGACGATGGCGAACAACGCTGTGTATTGCACCGACAGCACGCTCAAGATGTTACTCATGGTCCCGCTGGCTCCTTGTCACAATAATGAACGCCCGGAATTTTAGCGCCGGTGGCTAAGGTTGAGTGGCGCCGGAGTCACTGGCGCTTTTTTCCGTAGGGGCCGGTTCCGCGGGTGGTGGTATATCGAAGCTGCCGCCGAGTGCAAGGTGCAGGTTGACCCGCTGCACACGCGCTTCACTGCGCACCCGCAGCAGGGTAGTCTGGACGGAAAGCAAATCAAGCTGCTGTTGCGAGATCGCGCGCAGGTCGGTTGCGCCGACCCGGTAACGCACTTCGGCCAGTTCCAAGGCGCGCTTATTGTCGGCTACCGCCCGGTTGAGTACTTGCTCGCGCGAACGCAGCATTAATTCACTGTACATGGCGGTTTCCACGTCGTTGAAGGCGCGCAGGCCGATGCGCGCATACTCGGCCAGCGCCTGTTTCTGTTCCGCGGTGCGGATCTCGACCTGCGCCTTCAGCGCGCCGCCCTGGAAGATCGGGGCCAGCAGCGAGGCGCCTGCGCTCCACACCGGATTGTCACGATCCTGCAGCACAAACAGTTCACTGGAAATGGTGCTGACGCTGGCGGTGAGCGAGATTTTCGGCAGCCGCGCCGCCTTGGCTTCGGTGATACCGTAAAAGGCCGTGGCGACGCGCCGCTCCGCGGCGATCACATCGGGCCGGCGCTCCAGCAACTCCGACGGCAGACCGGCGGGAATGGGCGGGGGCAAGGCGGGCAGTTGTTCCGCGGTTAACAGGGTTGCTGACGGATAGCGGCCGAGCAGTACTTCGAGCGCGCGGACTGCTTGTTGATAACCAAATTCCAGTTGCAGCAGGGTGTCGCGAAAACCGCCGAGACTCGCCTCCGCGACCACGACATTGTATTCGTCGTCCGCGCCTACGCGCAGGCGTTGGCGCGCCACATCCACCAGCCGTTCCCCGGCCACCACCATCTCTTCAGCGATGGAGCGTTGCAAACGCGCCTCAATGGCGAGAAACCAGCTCTTGGTGACAGCCGCGGCGAGCGCCTGACGCGCATAGATGTAGTCCGCCTCTGTTGATTCATATTGGGCGGTTGCGGCCGCGCGGCCAGCGCGCACCCGGCCCCAGAGGTCGAGTTCCCAGGAGGCGTTAAGCCAGGCGCCCTCCAGTCCCGAGCCGTCGCCGGACAGCGGGCCGCCGCCCCGCGCGAGCAGGTTTACCGCCGGATAGATCGCGGCGCCGGCGACGCGGGCATAGCCGGCCGCTTGCTCAACACGCGCCGCGGCGACGCGCAAGTCCGTGTTGTGTTCCAGCGCCTCGGCAACCAGCGATTTGAGCGCCGGATCATTGAAGTTGTTTACCCAACCGTCCTGCACAGCGCCCTCGCTGACGATATTGGCGCTCCACTGTTCGGGCAATGGCGCATGACTAAGCGTCTGCTCGCGTAATTCACTAGGCGGCGGCGGACTTTTGAGTGCGCATGCGGACAGAAGGGACAACATCGCAGTCAATGCCGCTGCCGCAGCGTGCTGCCAAAGCTTACGTCTTGAAAGGGCGGCGGAACGGCACATCACGCATCAATGCAACTTCAGAATGAGATAGTTGGTAAACGAACCGACCCGCAGGATGACTTTGCGAATAATATGGATCGGCGCCAGGCCTTGGGTATAAATCGCGGCATCACCGCGTGCGCCGGCCGCGAGAAAAATCTCGCGGTCCTTGTCCGCGATATCAAGCTTGACCGCGAAGCGTCCCGGGGGCAGCGGTTGCACGCCGGTTTGCGGCAGCATCCCGCTCACCTGCAGTTGGCCCTGGCCCTGCGCCCAGACGATAGAGTCAACGGTAGCCTTAATGACCTTGCCAGGCAATGTTTTCAGGGCGATTTCAGCTTCGTCCCCGGGTTGCACCTGATGCAATTCGTTTTGGTGGTAGAGTGCGATAACCTGGTATTCATCCTCGACGAAACTCATGGCCGGTGACAATGGCAATGGCACGGTGTAGGAGCCGCGGCGCAATTGCACATTGATGGGAGTGCCGTTGTTCGGCGCCACCACCGTAGTCTGGTCGAGTTCCCAGCGGGCGTTGGCCAGTTTGGCCTGATATTGCGCTGACTCGGTTTCGAAGCGCTCCACATCAAAACGGTTGCCGGCGCCGGCCTTCGCCAGTTCGCGCGATTGCTTGAGGCGGGTCTGCGCCAGTTTGAGTTGGGCTTCGATCTCCGCGACCTGCAGCTGATAGGGCGTGGGGTCGATCTTGAAGAGCACCTCACCTTTCTTCATCGGGCGGTTACCTTCGGCCGGCACCTCGATCACCAGGCCACGCACCTGCGGATTGACTTGCACCACGTAATTGATCACGCGCACATCGGCCGATGACGGCGCGAAGGTGTTGAGCAGCAGAATAAGAGTGGTCAGGCCAACGATGGGAATAATCACCACCGTGACTTTGTGCGGCGTGGTCCAGGGCAGCAGCTTGAACTTGAAGTAGATCAGCCAGACCAGGAGCGAGTAAAGGCCAAGTAGAATCGCTTCCATTAACGTGGCTCCTTCTCTTGCGGCTGGGGCGCAGGCGCCGCTAACCGGGATTCCAGTTGCTCCAGCTCCTTACGCAATGCTTTACGCAGCGCTTCGAGGTCAGTGACATCGTCGCCCATTTTTTTGGAAAGCTGTTCGATTTGCT
The DNA here is from genome assembly GCA_022627515.1 of Gammaproteobacteria bacterium. Classification (GTDB taxonomy): domain Bacteria; phylum Pseudomonadota; class Gammaproteobacteria; order SZUA-152; family SZUA-152; genus JAKEGK01. Next base: position 8,245 of record JAKEGK010000111.1, on the reverse strand, counting down.
CCCGGATGCGCACCAGTTCTGCTTGTGCTGCTGCCGGCGCAGGCTCCGCGGACTCCTTATAAAAGTCTTCGTGCTTGTCGGTGCCATAAGCGAGTTTGTAAAGCGTAGGCTTGGTATACGCCCACAACCAGGCGATGGGCCACAACATCCCGCCGAAGGCCAGGGACAGGAGGCACAGGGTTTTGATGGCGTCTTTCTGGGGATGATGGCGCTTTTCGGCGATTTTTTCCGGGAGGATGTGCACCATCCAGAACAGGTAGATGGCGGCGATCGGCACGATGACGATAACGACCCAGGTTAACACGTCGGCAGCCGTGTCGACCAGTGGACCGGTCATGGCATGCGCGCTCAGGGGAAATACGCAGAGCATGGCCCCCAGCAGCCAGACAGCGCGCACGGATTTTGTCACCCATCCGGGTATTGCCATTTGCCAACCTCAAATACTAATTACGAATGTTGTTATTGATAGACTATCAGTTTTCACCTGACAACAGCGAGCTTGCCGGGAAATAGGAAGCATAATCGCCGCAGGTTAGAAACGCAATCATCGTTAATTGTAACTTTATATGTCAAACACCCGCGGCTTCTTTTGCTGTAGGTCATGTTTTTTTGAGATAAATAGTATGCGCCTGATGACACGGATTCATTGCAGTAATAAAAGCGCAGCAAAAAACAGACTTGACATTATCCCTGGTACTGCGTGCGCTGGCTGGTAGATGATCAAGTTTAAGCACAATCGTGTGAATCGTTACGGCCGCAATTGGTATCAACGACGGCAATGGCGGGGGCGGTTTGTAATACGTTATTATCCTGATCTTTATCAATAGCGATTAGTCGCCGGGAATTTATGATTCATACATCGCGCAACTACTGGCAGCAACACCGAACCGCCGCTGGAGAAGAACTCATCCGGGCCCGGCAACCATACAATAACTAATGTTATACAAGGAGCCGCTGCAATGGGTCATGGCAAGAAAGAATCAAAATCTAAGGATATAGAGTCCAAGGAAAAATTCAAAAACAAGGACTATGAGAAGGAGCTAGCGAAACTGCATGTGGAACTGGTTAAGCTCCAGCAATGGATCGTGCACACGGGCCTGAAGATTTGCGTGGTGTTCGAAGGCCGTGATGGCGCGGGCAAGGGCGGTACCATCAAGGCGATCACCGAGCGCGTAAGCCCGCGGATTTTTCGTGTGGTGGCGCTGCCGGCGCCGTCGGATCGCGAAAAAACCCAGATGTATGCCCAGCGTTATCTGCCACATCTGCCGGCCGCCGGTGAGGTCGTGATTTTCGATCGCAGTTGGTACAACCGGGCGGGCGTGGAACGCGTGATGGGTTTTTGCAGCGAAAAAGAATCACAGCGTTTTTTGCAGATGGTGCCGCATTTCGAAAGACTCATGCTCGATTCGGGCATTATTCTTATCAAGTACTGGCTCGAGGTCAGCGAGGAAGAACAGACCCGTCGTCTTGAGTCGCGCATCGATGACGGGCGCAAGATCTGGAAACTCTCACCGATGGATTTGAAGTCCTACAGCCGCTGGTACGATTATTCGCGCGCCCGGGATGAGATGTTTGCCGCCACCGACACGGAATGGGCGCCCTGGCATGTAGTGAACTCGAATGACAAAAAGCGGGCGCGCCTGAACATCATCCATCATCTGCTCAAGCAGATTCCGTATGAAGAGGCGCCCCGGGAAAAGGTCAAGTTGCCCAAGCGGCAAGCGGCGGACGATTACCAGGAACCGGATTACCCGTACAAGTTTATCCCCGAGAAATATTAAGTGTTCGCGGGAAAGCGCGCATGCCACGTTAAAAAATTCAGGATTGCGTCCGGCGCCGATGCCGTACTGCAGGGAGAAAGTGACCAGGCTGCGCGAATACGGCGGAATTAAAACAAAGCGGTGTGCCATGGATTTCAGTTGAATATTCTGATGACAAGGCAGAACGGCGGCCGCCTGGGTGTATGATGGCTACGGGGACCCAGGCGGTTTATAAAGGAATTAGGGAGTTATAACGCGTGAAGAAGCTTGGCCGTAGTCTGCAAAGTTTCCTGCCGGTGATCGGTTGGCTGCGTGAGTATTCGAAGCCCTGGCTGCGCGCGGATATTCTGGCCGGATTGACAGCGGCTGCGGTGGTGATCCCCAAGGCCATGGCCTTTGCCACTATCGCCGGACTGCCGGTGCAGGTGGGTCTTTATACCGTCTTCGTGCCGATGGTGATTTATGCCTCGCTCGGCAGCTCGCGCCCCTTGAGTGTCAGCACGACCACCACTATCGCCATCCTCACCGCCGCGGAACTGGGGCAGGCTGTGCCAGACGGTAATGCCGCGGCGCTGCTCGGCGCGGTGGCGACGCTGGCGATACTCGTGGGCGCTATGCTGTTGCTCGCCTCGGTATTACGTTTTGGTTTCATCGCCAATTTTATTTCCGAGCCCGTGCTGATCGGTTTCAAGGCGGGTATCGCGCTGGTGATCGTGGTTGATCAGCTGCCCAAGTTCCTGGGGGTGCACATCGATAAGGCGGGCTTCTTCCGCGACATCTTCGCTATATTTCAACATCTGCCACAGACATCGTTGCTCACCTTGGCGCTCACAGTCATTTTGCTGGGTTTGATTTTTTCCCTGGAACGTTTTGCGCCGCGCGCGCCCGCGCCCTTGATCGCCGTGGGTGCCGCCATTGTGGTTTCGGCCTTGTTCGGATTGAACACCTTGGGTGTGGCCACCGTGGGCGAGGTGCCGCGCGGCCTGCCGTCATTTACCGCGCCGGCATTCGAACTGGTTGCGGAGATGTGGCCGGCGGCCGCCGGTATTGCCTTGATGAGTTTTGCCGAATCCATTGCCGCGGCGCGGGCGTTTAGCAAACCGGATGAGCCGCGGCTCGCGCCCAATCAGGAATTGTTTGCCATTGGCGCCGCGAACGTGGCCGGTGGCCTGTTCGGCGCGATGCCGGCCGGCGGCGGCACCACGCAAACGGCGGTCAACCGGCGCGCGGGCGCGCGCACTCAACTAGCGGAGTTGGTTACCGCTGCGGTTGCAGTGGCGACGTTGTTGTTTCTTGCGCCGTTGATCGCGCTCATGCCGCAGGCGGCCTTGGCCGCGGTGGTGGTGGCGTATTCGGTGGAATTGATCAAGGTCGCCGAGTTTCGCGCCATTCTGCGCGTGCGGCGCGTGGAATTTATTTGGGCGGTAGTGGCTTTTTCCGGAGTCGTGCTGCTTGGCACCTTGAAGGGCATACTGGTTGCCGTTATCGTTTCTATGGTAGCGCTTGCCCATCAGGTCTACAACCCGCCGGTGTACCGGCTGGCGCGCAAGCGCGGTACCCATGTGTTTCGTCCAGTATCCGCCAAGCATGCGGATGACGAAACCTGGCCAGGGCTGTTGATCCTCAAGACCGAAGGGCGCATGTTTTTTGTCAACGCTGAACGGATCGGGGAGCAGATCTGGCAGATGATCGATGAGGCGCAACCCCGGGTAGTGCTGCTTAATTTCAGCGCTATTTTTGATATCGAATACACGGCGCTCAAGATGCTGAGCGAAGGCGAGAAGAAATTACAGCAGCGCGGCATCACCCTGTGGCTAGCGGGGCTTAATCCCACGGTGCTCGCGATGATGCGCCATTCACAACTCGGCGCGACCCTGGGTGAGGAACGGATGTTCTTTAATGTTGAGACTGCGGTTGAACGCTACGAAAAAATGGCAGACGAATCTGATTTCGTCAAAGGAGATAAGAAATGATTAAACACGAATTGTTAACTGATGCTGGAGTTGTGGTAGTCACTCCTGAAGGCCGGCTCGAGGCGGATGACTTTAAACAACTGGCGGCAGCGGTAGATCCATATATTGCGGTGCACGGGAAACTTAATGGAATCTTGATCCATGTCAAGTCGTTTCCCGGATGGAGAGATTTTGCGGGATTATTATCGCACCTGAGTTTTGTGAAAGAGCATCACCGCCAGATTGCCAAAGTGGCCCTGGTCACGGATAGCAAGGCCGCCGCGGTGGCCGAGTCACTGGCAAAGCATTTTGTCAACGCGAAGATCCGGCATTTTGATTTCACCGAAAAGTTGCAGGCACTGGCATGGATGAAACAGGACGGTTAACGCTTTATTCATTTCGATTAAGAATCGGTGCGCCGGTTAGCTGTTATGGATAGACTGACTGGTGCGCAGTGTCACCGGAGGAAAGTTTGGTAGAGGTAAAAGCTGTCACCCATAATCGCCTGAAGACGCCGCATGCCGCGGCGTTGGCCGGGATTGTGTTTTCCGTGCTATTTATCATCAGCCTGGTGCTCATCCGCCTGGCCGTGCCCGGCGATCCGCAGGATACCGGCGCCTGGCTGGCCCGTGACGCGCGGCCGGTCAATCTGGCGCTGTATTTATTGCCGTTTGCGGGCATCGCCTTTTTGTGGTTCATCGGCGTGCTGCGCGATCGCATGGGCAGCCATGAAGACCGCTTTTTCGCGACGGTGTTTCTCGGCAGCGGATTTCTGTTTCTGGCCTTGTTATTTGTTGCCGGGGCGGTGTCGGCCGGGATTATGATTGGTTACACGGCCACACCAGGCAAGCTGATGGAATCGGGCCTGTATGCTTTTGGCCGCGCCATCGTATATCAAATTGTGAATGTCTATGCGCTGAAGATGGCGGGTGTGTTCATGATCTCCGCCAGCACGGTCGCGATCCGCACCAAAATCTTTCCGCGCTGGATGGCCTTTCTTGGCTACGCGCTGGCGCTGCTGTTACTGCTGAGTGTCGGTTATCTTTTCTGGATGCCGCTGGTGTTCCCGTTGTGGGTGCTGCTGATCAGCGTATACATATTATTTGCGAATCTCGAACCAAAGTCGGCACGGGGACACAACGCATGAGACATCGCTATCGTTGCATTGCTTATCAAAGGATCGCCCAAGGGGAGTCGCCATGATCTTCAAGTTGACGAGCGGTGTGCTGCTGGTGATTTTCACGGTCGCGATACACAGCCTGGTGCTGACTTGGTGTATCAGCCGCCTGCACCTGGACCGCGCCATCGAAAAGGGTGGGTTTCTTACCGACACCTGGCTGCTGTCGCGGATGGCCCTCTGGGCGGTGTTCGCGCACTTGTTCGAGATTACACTCTGGGGGCTGTTCTATACCTGGCAAGGGATTATGCCGGACGTAGAAACGGGGTACTACTTCAGCGCGGTGACCTACGCGACCATCGGCTATGGCGACATTCTACCGCCGCCGGAGTGGCGTCTGCTGGCATCGATGGAAGGTCTGACCGGCATCCTCATGTGCGCCTGGTCCGGCGGATTCTTCTTTGCGATCGTGTCCCGGATGTATTTTCCGGACAAGCACCACGGGGCCGGCCGATGACGAATCCCGCGATAGTCGTTGTCCTGGGCCGCTGGCACGGGCGGGTCTGCTGAACAGCAATAACCTGGCCGGCCGCGCCGCTCAGAAGAGTACCTAACGGATGTGGGCGGCGAATGCAGAAAAGATCCAAGATGTTGTTAAGAGTATTAACTTAGGAGGTGAGTTATGAGCAGCACAGGAATTAGGTATTACGCGAACAATGGGCATACCGCTTTATGGTTTTTTATCGGCATTACTTTGCTAGCGGCTTCCGGCGCCTGCCTTGCAGCGGGCGGCTCCACCAGTCACCGGGAAGGCCAGTGGCAAACTTTTTTTTCCACCAATTACGTGGATTCGGAGACCATTGACTTTGATGGCGGAGCGCAGGCGGACATCAACGGCGACATGGGCTGGATTTTCGGGTTTGGTTACAACTTTAACGAGAATCTTGCCTTGGATTTTGAAGTGGGCTGGAACTCGGTCAGCTATACGGGCACCCGGATTCTTGAGATCGGAGGAACGGAAGAATTTGGCGGATGGCTGGATACCAGCGGCACGCGCTTCAATCTGACGTACAACTTTATGGCGAAGGCATTTACGCCGTTTATCAGCGCCAATATCGGTTGGGCATGGATTGACTCCAACATACCCTCCGGACCGCCATCCAGCACGTGCTGGTGGGATCCATGGTGGGGTTATATTTGCACGGGTTACCAGCCTACGTATTCGCGTTCGGAGTTTGCTTATGGCGCCGGTCTTGGTGTGCGTTTCGACCTGGGTAATAACGTATTCCTGCGCGGGATGGTCAACCAGCAATGGCTTGATATCAGCGGCGCCAGCAGCACGCCTGATTTTTTGATGTATCGCTTTGATCTGGGATTTATGTTTGGAAGTTAAGAAGGAAATGGCTTCAGCGGTTTGCCGGCAGCGCGGCGTTATTAACGCATGAATCATGGCGCCAGGCTTTTCAATCATGGAAGCGGCGGCGGATCGATGGTAAATATTGCCGATTTACGCAGTGCTGGAAGATGGGTCGGCGGCTGAAGCCTGGATTTTTAATCAACGATAGGTATCAAGGAGAAAACCATGAAAAAATTGATCTGTGTGTTTGGCTGGGTATGGTTGTTGGGTTTGTCAGGAGCGTTAAGTGCTGCCGAGCCGCTGGTGGATTCTGTCGCCAAAGGTTGTGAGAAGGAACTGAAGAGTTATTGCAGTAATGTGACGCCGGGTGAAGGCCGCGTGCTGGCCTGTATTTATGCGCACAACGACAAATTGTCCAATCAATGCGAATACGCGCTGTACGATGCGGCGGTCCAGCTTGAGCGGGCAGTGCAGACGCTGGTCTACGTCGTCAACGAGTGTGAAGCCGATATCGAAAAACATTGTTCCACCACCACGCCGGGTCAGGGCCGTATTGCCGCCTGTCTGGAGAAAAATGCGTCCAAAGTGAGTAAACGTTGTAATCAGGCGCTGAAAGATGTTTCAGCAAAATAACCTTTCCTGCCGGGGCGGCCCCAGATACTCCGGCAGGGACTGATAATTCGAGGCTATGCTGCAACAACGAACAACCGGGTGGTCTTCAATGGGGGAAATCGCCGGGTTGAATGGAGCGGGAGTTTATGACCAGGTCCTGTGTATACAAACTGCGAAGATACCTTGGCGCTTTTTTCCTGGCGCTGGCCGCGGCGCCCGTCTTTGGTGAGGATGCGCCGCAATCCCCGCCGCCTGCCACCGCTGAAACCGCAGAAGTTGATACCGCGTATGTCGTTGTTAACGGCAAGGGATTGTTTCAGGTGCGGGGTGTCAGCGCATATCCCGCCAAGGCGCGCGCGGCGGGCATCGCGTCACGGATTGAGGCGCTGGCCAAAGATACCGCGTTCGATCCGGCAAAACTCATCGTTGCAACAAAGGATGATCGTACGAGCATCGTTGCAGACGAACGCGTGATCATGACTGTTCTTGAAGAAGACGCCGTGCTGGAAGGAGTGCAAAAGCAGATTCTGGCGGAAGTGTATCGCAACAAAATCAGCGATGTGATTGGCGCCTATCGTCATGATCGGCAGCCAAAAGTGATTATGGTAAACGCGCTGTATGCCGTTGCCGGCAGCGCAATATTGGTGGGGCTTGTTTTTGCGGTGATATTCCTGTTCCGCCGCATTCTCATCGTTTTGGAGCGGCGCGTTAAACAGCGTGTCGAAAGCCTCGAGGCAAAATCAGTCCATATCGTGCAGGCCCAACAGGTATGGTCCCTGCTCCGGGGTGGCGTAAAGCTGATAAAAGTCTTGCTAATCCTCGTCCTTGTGTACATATATATATCCACGGTATTGGGCTTGTTTCCCTGGACACGGTGGTTTGCGAGCAATCTGCTCAATCAGGTTGTTAATCCGCTGCGGGACATCGGCGCGGGCTTTATCGATTATCTGCCAAAGCTGTTTTTCCTGATTATTTTAATTCTACTTACACGCTATGCGTTGAAACTGACGCGGATGTTTTTTAGCGCCATCGCGAATAACCGGCTTACATTCAGCGGCTTCGATGCGGAGTGGTCGTGGCCGACTTATCGTATTGTGCGCTTTATTGTTATTGCCTTCGCAGTGGTGGTTGCCTATCCCTACATTCCTGGTTCGAGCTCCGCAGCCTTTCAAGGGGTGTCACTGTTTCTTGGGGTGTTGTTCTCACTGGGTTCCACCTCGGTGATAGCAAACGTGGTTGCTGGCTATACCATGACCTACCGCCGTGCGTTCAAGGTCGGAGACTGGATTAAGATAGAGGATGTCATGGGCGAAGTGGTGGAAATTCGTATGCTCGTTACGCATTTACGGACCTTTAAAAATGAAGAGGTGGTTGTTCCTAACTCTAAAATACTCAATACCGAAATAGTGAATTACAGCTCAATGGCCAGAAATAAGGGGCTTATATT
>JAKEGK010000110.1 GCA_022627515.1 Gammaproteobacteria bacterium | reverse complement strand
GGTTCATTGATATGGGAACGGAATTAATCCAGTCAATCGCCAGAAAAGACTGGTAAAGAGTTTTTTTAAGACGCAATAACCGCAAAATTACATCGGAAGTCAAGTATAATAGGCCACAGGCAAATCTAACTGCAGGCATAAATAAATTTTTCCAGTAACGCGAAATCAACAGCAACCAGGAGTAATCAGCGAATATGAGCGTTTTACCAAAATGTCCAAAATGCAGTTCGGAATATACTTATGAAGACGGCAATTTATATATTTGCCCGGAATGCGCGCATGAATGGGAAAAAGGCGCAACAGTCGATAGCGCGGAACAAAAACCTGCCGTCCGCGACGCGTATGGAAATGAGCTGCATGACGGCGACACCGTCACCGTTATTAAGGATTTAAAGGTAAAAGGTTCGTCATCCGTCGTTAAAGTTGGAACCAAGGTAAAGAATATCCGTCTCGTTGAAGGAGACCATGATATCGACTGTAAAATTGACGGCATTGGTGCAATGCAGTTGAAATCAGAATTCGTCAAGAAAGCATAGCGGAGCCTGCCACAATGCTTTTACCGCCAATAATAGTCAGATAAACTCACTTATGTTGCGTTGATTAATCCTTGCAGCGCTTCTATCATGAAGCATAATTTTCAGAGGTTCGTTATTTTGCAACCATCAAGTCACTGAGTAAGTCAAGGAACCATAGACACACAACTTACCCATAGGAGCCATGATATGATTTACAAAGGTAGCTGCCATTGCGCGAAAATCGCCTTTGAGGTTGAAGGTGATCTCACGCAAGTCATAGACTGCAATTGCTCAATCTGCACCCGCAAAGGATCGCTTCTCTGGTTCGTGCCACGGCAACAACTTCGGTTGCTTACGCCGGAAGAAAATATGAGCACTTACACATTCGGTAAACGCACAATCAAATACCGGTTCTGCCCGAATTGTGGCATGCACCCTTTCGGAGAAGGAATTGATCCATCCGGTAACGCCATGGCCGCCATAAACGCCCGCTGTCTCGAAGGCGTTGAACTTTCATCTCTTACTGTTCAACACTTTAACGGCCACGCGCTCTGATCTTTGTGGCACCAAGCGGCGCCATGACCAGGGAGAACAAACGGTGCCGTTCTTCCGCCGCGCTTATTAAAACACGTAACAAGCCGGTCATAACTTTACTTTCTTCGCTATGCTTCATTCGCGCACTGTCAGTGCAATGTTGTGTTTTTTAATCCAACTGGAGAATATGAATCCATGACTATTAAAATTCTGGCAATGCTCGTTGTGATTGGAAGTTTATTTCCGGGTTTTGCAAATACTCATGCAGCAGAGCTGGATACGCCCCGTCAGGATGTCCGGCTCCCGCCGGACCTGCTTAACCTGCTTCGGGAAGAAATGCGTGAAATCGCCGCAGGCATTCAAGGCATTGCCTTGTTCCTGGCTACGGCTGACTGGAAATCAATTCAGGAAACGAGCGCGAAAATACGCGCAAGTTATATCATGGAGAAAAAACTCACTGCGGCTCAAGCAAAGGAACTGGAGCAAGCACTCCCCGGCCAATTCAAGCAACTCGACAGTGAGTTCCATCAGCGGGCCGAAAAACTCGGCATGGCGGCCGCGGCGCATGATCCCGAACTTGCCGCGTTTCAATTTTCCCGATTAGTTGAAAGCTGTGCGCTTTGCCATACGGCCTACGCAAAATCACGGTTTCCAGAATTTGTCTCTCCCGTTCAACATGAACATCATCACTGACGAATTATTCCAAACCCAAGGCGTAAACTGATGACAGGTTATTCCGGAACACCGCTATCCAAAAAGCTTGGACTTAAACCGCCGATGACGCTGGTCACCATCGGCGCGCCATCAGAGTATCTTTCCTGGCTTGGCGATTTGCCCGCCGGGGTCCGCATTATTTCCAGTTCCAGCAAACCGATTCAGGCGGCGCATGTGTTTGTCACGCGGCAGGCCGCACTTGAGAAAATGCTGGTAACATTCCGCAAGCAACTGGAACAAAACGGATTTGTGTGGGTATCATGGCCGAAGAAATCCGCAAAAACCGGCGCGGACATCACGGAAGACACGATCAGAGAAACCGCGCTGCCATTGGGTTTCGTTGACATTAAAGTCTGCGCTGTCAGTGATGTTTGGTCCGGCTTGAAACTCGTCATCCGTAAAAATGAGAGAACAGCCCGACCCATATGAGGCTACTGTTAGTCAATTGGAAAAATATGTTTAGAATGACGCCGGCTTCTTTTTATTTTTCATGTTAACCACGAGTCTTTTTTTATGCCGCTCTCCGAATTTGAACACGAAAGAATAGAAAAAGTTTTTCAGGAGTACTGTGACGCAAAGGTTCCTGCCCAAGCCAGGGACCAGTTGCGTGTTACTTACAAGGTCAAAGGAGACGAGGTAAAGTTATTCGAATGCCGTCCTAATTTTCGTGATCCGGATAACTGGAGTGAGCGGGCCGTTGCACGATTTAAAAAAGATGGCAAAAAGCATGCCTGGCAACTGTATTGCGCGGATCGCAATGGCAAGTGGCATCTCTATGATCCGTTCCCGGAAAGTAATGACATCAAGAAATTGCTGGCCGAGGTTGAACATGACCCAACGGGAATATTCTTGGGTTAACAGTCTTATGGAGCGGCATACAAACACACTTAATGTGTATTGGTTTCGACTTAATCTGAGTGCGCCGGGCGAAACTGGCGTACTCAGATTAAGTCTGAACTACTACAACTTAACTGTTGACAAAGTTGTTTCGGATTAGCTGCCTTCTTTATATTATTCCTGCTTAAAAAAATACACAGTTGAACTAATTTGTATCTTCCTGTTTTGAGGGTCACAAGAAGTTCTAATCTGATTTGGATAAATAGACCTTACAGTTGCATTCAAAGCAGGCAGTTATCAACACAAAATGTTGAAAATTACCGCGCTGAAAAAACATGCGTCCGCTGGTGCTAAATCTCACGAAGGGAGCGTTTTAGCGATACCTCTATGGAGCTGCCTTAGGCTTGGCGTTGGCGGACCGTGTGCGGCAGGGATGCCGCATCCGAGCATTGTTTTCGAAACAAGCGCGGAGGTATTTACAGCGTGTCCGGCAAGGGCAAACCCCGGGTGGCTTACCTTAGCAGCATGTGTTTTTTGGAACGTTAGGTTAGAGTCTATGCGGGCACGCATGTTCTATGGTTAAAAGCTGCGCCACACCGCACCAGCCCAGGTAATTCATATCAATGCATGTCATTGTGGCGTTAGGATATTTCGCCAAATTATGGCCGCTCTATTTGCTTTAATGCCATTTTGGAACATATCCATAACCAGTTTATGAATATATGCGATTAGGTACAAGTATACTTTGCAATTGGTTTTAAACCTAAAATAATCATTCCCGGGGAAAACAACTGGTTTTTTATTCGTATTTAAATATTGTCAATTAGTTGCATATAGCTGTATAGATTCGAGCCAACATCGCCACGGCTGGCATCCGGGCGATATGGCGCTAATAATCAAGCCCCGTATTAGATTGAGAAAACCTATATTTTTATCTACGCAAATTGATCTATTATATATATACGCATGTTATTTTTTTTCTCCATTCTTTTCAGCTTTAGATATTTACTCGATAAGTAAACTCGCTAAAGGCCGTGTGACAGCTAATTCTGCGGAGAGGTATCAGACGGGTTCGCAGGTTACCCGCGCATTCGATAGAGCGATTAGCATCCACGCTGGATAATTTGCCTTACAACTATTCCGTGCAGCATTAAGAAATTAATGATCTCGCTAAATGAGTTTATTAAACATCAAGATCGTATCTGGTTTCACCCATAGCAGTACATTCTTATACAACTCTTCACAAATAGAAGTAAACCGGCAATGCAACTATAGGCCGGATATGAATCCTAAAGAGCCTGAATACAAAGCTTATATTTTGGCTCTTGTGCATAGCAGTAAATACTTTGCGCCGAAAGTATTAATACACGATCAGAACCAGTACTGGAAATCAATTTTAAACAGGCAGGATAAAATGAGCATGGCGACGAGTATTGAATTCCTCTTTTCATTGCCGGTCTGGCTTAGAACCGACAGAGAATTCTGTACTTTAGTCAAAAAAATAGTATCGGTTGCCGCAGTCATTGGAATAAAAGATGCGCTGAATATTAAAACAATCTTACCAGCGCAGCTTTCGGAGCACCGATATCATTCGGAAATTTCGCGTGCGGCTTTGGATTTACTGCTGCGGGTAAAATCTTTCAGTATTGATAAAACCAATGAATAAGTTTGGCGCAAAACAAAAGATAAAAATATTGTACTGTGAGAGCAATATCGACGGTACAGTGGGTGGATCATATTACAGCCTATTCTACCTGGTAGAAGGTCTTGATAAAGACCGCTATGATCCCGCCGTTGTTTTTTACAAGGACAATCCCCTGGTCGAAAGTTTCAGAAAGGCCTGCATAAAGACAGACATCTTCGCATACCCTGTTCCCGTGCATTTATACATTCCCGGTATTCAAAATGTAAGGCTGTTAAGACAAATCCTTGGCGTATTTCAAAGCGCGATAAATTTTATGCGTTTCTTCATATTGCCAACTATAACACATACTGTTTACTTGAAACGACACGATATTGACATCGTTCACCTGAACAACTCCATATTGCGTAGCCACAATTGGGTGTTTGCGGCAAAACTCGCCGGAGCAAAATGCATCTCCCACGAGCGGCGTATAAACACAAAATTTTCATCTTTTGAGCGATATTTTATTAACCGGCTCGATGCAATCATTTGCATATCGAACGCAGTACAAAAAAATCTGGAACACCATGATATTTCCAGCGTTAAACTGCATACCATCCTCAATGGCCTGGATCCCGGCCGTGTAAAAGTGGGTGTCGCCAAAGCGGAAATTAAATCAAAATATAACATTGAAAAATCAGCTCCATTAATCGGCATAGTAGGTAATATAAAGAAATGGAAAGGACAGGAAATTGTCGTAAAAGCCACCGCTGAAATCAAACAACAGTATCCTGAAATCAAATGCCTCATTGTAGGAGATACTGCAGAATGTGATAATTTTTATCTCGAACGCGTTAAAAAAAATAATCGAGGACCTGGGGATTCAGGAGAATATTATCTTCACAGGGTATCAACCCAACGTGCCTGATTACATGAATGCGATGGATATCGTTATTCATGCATCTACTTCCGGTGAGCCCTTCGGCAGGATATTGCTTGAAGCTATGGCGCTTCAAAAACCTCTTATCGGGGCGCGTGGCGGGGCAGTCCCTGAAATTGTTGATGAACAGGTCACTGGATTAATGTTTGAACCGGGTGACCATCTGAATTTAGCCACGGTAATTCAAAAGATGCTGCAAGATCCAGAAAAAGCAAAGGCAATGGGACGAGCCGGTCGTTTGAAACTTTCAAACGAATTCAGCATTACGAAAAATATAGAAAAAACATAGCAATTATATGAATCGATTCTCGCATAATGTGACGATAATTTCTGGAGAGCGTCCCCGGAATCGGCCACAGGATTATGCAGGTGACAGATATGGCTAAAAACACTGGCATAGGTCATTGACAGGCGGGCGGTTTCACTGGTCAGCACTAAAACGATCAGGTGGCCCGATCTTGATTTGCCGCTCTTGTCACCTGCCTCATCCATGCACGCCTACCGGTATGCTGCTTTTTCTGCTCAGTGCGGCAAGCTGCGCCGCTTTCGCTACTGTTGCGCTTGCTTTGCCTGGTCTATACATCTTGCTACTTCGCGGCCAGCAGCCGGCGGATTCCGAACCGTGAAGCACATGAAACACTTTAAAGGAAGCAATCCATCCGCTGCTATCTATTCAAATCCGGCGGCTTCCCGTTGCAAATAGGTCCAGCTGGCGTTTCTTCCAGCGAGTTCTTCAAAATTGGCCAACTTTGAAAATCGCGACTGATCCAGCCGGTTAATGGCGTCCTGCGCATCCACGCCCTCTTCCACCATTTTATTCATATGATCCAGCAATAATGCGAGATACTGCCGGGTTGGGAAATCAAAGGTGCTGAGCTTGCCCGGTTGACCGTGTCCAGGCACAAACACTGCGTCCCCGAATTGCTTCAGGCGCTCATAGGCTTCGAGCCAGCGTTTCACATTACTCTCTTCTATCACCGCCAGCAATCTATCCGCATACAAGATATCGCCGGTGTAAACCAGTTTATCCTGCACTACTTCCACAACCAGCTCCGCGGGTGTATGCGTGGGGCCGAAGTCCCAAACCTTGATGTTCACACCGCCCAAATCCAGCTCTGTGTCACCTTTAATAATTTTGTCCGGCGGCGCGGGTAATTTTACAGTGCCGGGTTTGAGTTCCAGAATACTCTCAATGGCCGCGGCATAATTGCCGGCTTGCCTGGCCATGCGTTCAGCGGCAATTTCATCCGCGATAATCACCGCGCCGGCGCGTTTGAAAACCGGATTGCCCATGAAGCGATGCGGTTGTGAATTGGAGTTAATCGCATATTTCACCGGCACTTTAGTGATGCGTTTGATGTGCGCCAGCATTTCCTCCGCCATGGCTTCGGTATAGCCGGTGTCTACCACCGCCACAGCATCTTTGCCCACGACAAACAACAGGTTCATCCGGAATCCCTGATTCTCCTTACTTGGTCCAGGCAGCGGGCCGATCCAGGCATAGACGTGTTCGGTCAATTGTTTGGGCGCCGGGAGAATTGCGCCACCGGATTTCGCCGCGCCCGCGGAAAAACTGAGCGCTGCCATAAAATACAGCGCCAGGTAAATAGCTGGTTTTGTGCGATGCATGATATTGGCCCTTTAAAAGTTAAGTGATTACGAATTTCGCGTTGTAGTGTACGTCATGACGGTATTTTTGAAAACTCAGAGCCCAGCTGACTACATCTAAAAAGTAAGCACACGCTCGGAATCCCGCACCAGCTCATGGAGTTCTTTCATCGTGGAGATGGGGCAAATATCCGACGCCTCGCGCTGCCGCAGCTTCAAACAGGTGCCGCAAGCGAGAACTTCACCTCCGTGTTCTAAAAAACCATTTATTTGTTCCCGCACCTTGAATTGAGCGGTGTCCAGCTGTTCGCACTCGACGCCTTTACCCAGCAGAAATATTTTCACTTCATCACCCTGTTGTAACGCGAATACCCCTAAGCGGAAAACATTCCATACGGTTTCCGGATCATTGTTGCTGATAATCATTCCCAGTTTCATCGCGATTCCTCCCATCAGCGTTCAAATTCAAAGTCCAATTGATTCCATTGTGTCATACCGCCTTTTACGACGTGCACGTCAGCGAAGCCTTTCCGCGCCAGCAGTTGCGCCGCTTAGATTGATCGTTTATCCGTGCGGCACACAATGGCAATGGTGCGTTCCCTGTATCCGGCCAATTCTTCCACGCGCTGCGCTAGATCTTCCACCGGTACGTTGAAAGCATGCGGAATATGACCCAACTCACCGGCGAATTCTGCGGCGGTACGCACGTCCAATACCAGCACATTATCACCATGGCCGAGTTTTCGTTTGAGTTCCGCCGCATTGAGCGTGGGCGCGCGATGCAAACGCTTGATCAGGCGCGGCAGAAAGGAAACAGTAGCCAATAAGGCAAGGGCAATCAGCGCTTTTTGCACGAGTCCTTCGCCGCCGGCGACGGCTTCCCGTCCCGCATAACCGAGATAAGTGTAAGCAATGGCTCCCGGCAACATGCAAATATAAGACGCAATAACATAGTGCCATATTTTAATGCGTGTCAGGCCCAGCGCGTAGTTAAGCACATTGAAGGGAAATAATGGCACCAGGCGCACGAATGCCACGAATCGCCAGCCTTCCGCTTCGACACCCTGTTTGAGTTGCTTGAGGCGGCCACCGCTCTTCCGTTCTACCCATTCCGAGGCAAGATAGCGCGCCACCAGGAACGCCAGGGTTGCGCCAATGGTGGCGCCGGTGAGGTTATACAAAGTACCAAGCACCGGACCAAACAAGGCGCCGCCCGCCAGCGTTAATACTGAGCCCGGTAAAAATAACACCGTTGCCAACGCGTAGGTGACCATAAATAGCAATGGCCCGGCGGCGCCAGCATCACGCACCCATTGTTCCAGCGCGGACGCATCCAGGTGTTCGCGATAAAACAATGCGAGCACGATGCCCGCGAGCAGCGCGGTCAATAAAATCCATCGCGCCCGGTTACTCTTCATTGTTTTGAGTCCACTGCCGGCGGTTGATGGCATAGCTGCTGATCTTGCCTTTGAATGGCAACAGCAGCATGCCGGGCAACTGATCCACTTGTTTGGGATCACGGTATTTATGAATACCAATAGTCATGCCCTGGTGACCGCCGCGCGGTTGATCCCGGTAGGTACCGAACAAGCGGTCCCACCATGACAGATTAAAACCAAAATTGCTGTTGGCTTCGTCGTCTTCCACCGAATGGTGCACACGGTGCATATCCGGCGTCACCACCAGCCAGCGCAACACAGTGTCTATTCCTTTGGGCAGGCGGATATTGCCGTGATTGAACATCGCCATTGCGTTGAGTATCACTTCGAAGATGACAACCGCCACCACAGGCGGACCAAGCACGGCAATCGTGGCAAACTTGATCAACATCGATAATATAATTTCGATGGGATGAAAACGCGCGCCGGTCGTAAGATCGTAGTCCAGGTCCGCATGATGCACGCGGTGCAGACGCCACAAAACCGGTATGGCATGCACCATGACGTGCTGCAGGTAAATAATAAAATCCATGACGATGACCGACAGCACTATCGCCAGCAGCAGCGGGATTTGATAATAATTTAATAATCCCCATCCCTGCGCTTGCGCAAAAACGGCAACGCCGACCGCGGCGGCGGGAAACAGCAAACGCAACACAATGGTATTCAACACCACGATACCGATATTGCTAAACCAGCGCATGGCCTTGGAGACCGTTAACGCCCGCTTTGGTGCTGCGATTTCCCACAACCCGATCACGAGAAAAGTGCCAAAGAAAAATCCCAGGCGGATCGTGATTTCGTTCTGTGCGACAAACTCATTAAATGCCATAGCGTCTATCCTGTGTTCGCGGCGCTGGCGCCAACTTAATGTTTGACAACAAGTTGTTGTTGAATGCATTGCGCCTGCGCGCTGTCATGCTATACTTTCCAGAAGTTAATCTAGTATTCTATTAATAAATAGAATTATAGACCATTGTGGAGAAGATATGTCAAGCAGCAACTTTAAACATGATCTTTTTGCCCAGTTTGCCCGGGTGGGCAAAGCCCTAAGTAACGGTAACCGTCTGGAATTACTGGAATATCTGGCGCAGGGTGAACGGAGCGTTGAGGATCTGGCAAACGTTTCGGGGCTGACAGTAGGCAATACCTCCCAGCATCTGCAGCATTTGCGGCAGGCCGGGTTGGTGGTGTCCCGCAAGGAAGGCCTTAAAGTCATTTACCGGTTACATGGCGATGATGTGATTACGCTGCTTGGCGCGTTGCGCACAGTGGCGGAGCGTTATGTGGCCGATGTCGATCGCCTGGTT
The DNA here is from genome assembly GCA_022627515.1 of Gammaproteobacteria bacterium. Classification (GTDB taxonomy): domain Bacteria; phylum Pseudomonadota; class Gammaproteobacteria; order SZUA-152; family SZUA-152; genus JAKEGK01. Next base: position 20,463 of record JAKEGK010000110.1, on the reverse strand, counting down.
AACAGCTACCTCACCGTTAAAGACGATCTGGAACCCGTGCCCCGCGCGGAATTACTAAACCGGGCGCGTCAGGGATTGGTAACCGTGATTGATGTGCGCCCGCCCGAGGAATACGCAGCCGGCCACTTGCCTGGCGCCGTAAATGTTCCGTTAGACTCTTTGGAACGCGTGCTTGACGATATCGGCCCGGGTCAGGATATCGTGGCCTACTGCCGCGGCCCGCATTGTGTGCTGGCGTATGAAGCGGTTGCGCAATTGCGAGCGCGCGGCTTTAACGCCCGGCGGCTTGAAGATGGATTCCCGGAATGGAAACTGGCGGGATTGCCTGTCGAACACTAAACCTTTTACAAAAATACACCGCTTAACGGCCTGAACTGACTTTTGGCAAATTATAATCATTAATCAACGAAATATTTTTTGATCGTTCCATGTCGATGGGGAGCGTTATCGTAAAACAGGAACCTTTGCCGACATCGCTCGTCACGTCGATCTTGCCACCGAGCAAAATACATAAATGATGACAGATAGACAGGCCGAGCCCTGTGCCGCTATATGACCGGGTGGAGGAATTATCCTGTTGCGTAAAAGGCTTGAATAGCGAATGAATGCCTTCCTTTTTTATCCCGATGCCGGTGTCAATTACCGACAACAATATGTAACGATTCGATTTAATAAATTGTTGCCGGACTTGCAGAGTTATCAAACCATTCTCGGTAAATTTACAGGCGTTACCCAGCAGGTTTATCAGGATTTGCCGTACCTTTAAGCTATCGGAGTGAACAATGGAAATATTAGAGTCAAAATCAATTTTGAGAAAATTATTGCGCTGCCTGACCAGCGGTTCGATGGTGGCTACGATTTCGTCCACCAGTTCCCGAATATCAAACCTGCTGATATGAGTTTCCATTTTTCCGGCTTCGATTTTTGACAAATCCAGAACATCATTGATCAAATGCAGGAGATGCTTGCCCGCGGCAATGGTTTTTTCCAGATCGTCAATATAGGGTTTGTCATTACTTTCCCGCGCGTCGTCCAGCATCATTTCGCTGTATCCAATTATCGCGTTCAGCGGCGTGCGCAACTCATGTGACATGTTGGCGAGAAATGTGCTTTTGGCGGTATTCGCCTCGCTTGCCGCTCTGGCGACTTCGCGCAGATTGCAGATTGTTGTGCTGATCGATCAGGCTGTCCAGCATGCGCTGAAAAAACAGGGACAAATGACCGAATTCGTCATTTCTTCTGGCGTCAAGAACAACCTCGGTGTTACCCCTGGCAACCGCTTCCGTGGCGTCCACCAATGTCTTAAGCGGTTTATACAGCCATGTGCGAATTGAAATAACCAGAAAAACCGCAAACACGGTAAGGCACAGAAGAAGCACGGCCAGGATATCTTTTCGTTTTTTATTGATGATCTGATCGAGCGGAACATGATAACTTGTGATATCTATAAATGCGTTCTCAAAGCCGTCATCCGCGTTGATAATGGGCATGGTGTGCCTTATTGGCACATACCCCGTGGTATCGATGGTGGTTATTAACTGATAGTTTGGTGAGGAAACTTCAATAGCTTTAAAATCCAGATCCGTTGCAATCTTGTTAATAAGCGTGTCTTTATCCTCAACAGTTAATTTGAAATTAAGTATGGTGCTGGAAACACGGTAAACCAGTACGTCAACCTTGTATGAAAAACCCTGCGACAACTCGTCTTCGATGGTGTTAAACAGGAAGATGCTGCTTACGAAGACGATCGGCACAATCACCCATATTATCTGGGCCGTTATTTTCACAGCAATACTCTGCCGCCAGCCGCTTTGTCCGAATTCAAATTTTAATTGTTCCAGGCTGCTCATCTAAAACCAATCACCCGGAAAAACGCAATCACCGGGCAAAACATCACAATGCCGGATAACAGCATCCCGAACGCGAAGAACCAGTTAAGTATCCAGAGTTCTTTAGGCGCCAAAAAAAACAATCCGGCAAATGTCACCGCAATAAACAGTCGTTGAGCGCGCTCTGCGTCAAAGGCTATCCGGTAGTTTTCCCGGAGCGGTCTGTCAATACCGGATACATTCGCGCCAAACTTGCGCAGCATCCTCGTAACCACCAAATTGAGCCGTTGGTTGGTAATGCCTTCGAACAATGTCATCGCTATAACGGCGTAGGCAACGATATAGTATTCCGTATAGAGAAGCACCAGAAGCAAGGCGCCCATGAATAACCTGTACGAGTGTTCCGACATAATCCCACCAGAAATGGTTGATTATTGACAGCCATGCTTCACGCATAGCTACGCACGTTTTATTAACAATTTGGTCAGCTCAATTAAAATATCGGCTTTTGATAAGAAAACTTTAAAAAATCCGGAACTTTAACTGGCAAGATACTCTTTAATAAACAATAAGATAGGGGGTTTTTTGCGCAGGCGCCGCTTTGAAAAACTCGATGAGACCGTGCGTTCCTGTTCAAATCAGCCGCGGAAATTCAGTAACTGAAATCAGATGCTTTGTGTGATATTAACGCGAAGCCAGGAAACTTAGCTCTGCTCTCGGGTGGATTGTTCCATCCGGCGCTCATTGGCCGTCACGCAAGGATTCAGCCAACTCCCGGATGATGCGAATCCCTTCATCACCCTTTAGCAGCATAATGGCTAATGGCGTTTCACCTTTTAATTGCTTCTGCGGCTTCATTATCCATTGGTCACGCGCCACTGGCTGATAGGAATAATTTTTTTTCAGCGCCCGGCCGATAGCGAGCAAATTGCCTGCCCGTTTCAATACACTTGCGTCCAAGGCCGCGATGCCGGTGCTTTTGAGTTTGTTGATGGCGGCCACACCTAATAACTCCGCCTGATTGACTTCATGCAGGCGCCAGCGGGCAAACAACGCGAGCACGGCTTCCACCGCGGCACGCCGCGCTTCGGGTGTTTCCAGCTGAGGCAGCAAGGTTTCAGTCATTTTACTGTTTCCGCAAACCGCCTGTAATCCGCGGGGGTGACCGATAAGCGTTTTGCCCTAATACGTTTTTATATACTGAATGCCGGTTACATTGCCGATACAAGTCACTATCACTTTGTTTCCCATTTCAAACGCCAGCGTCACTTTGACGCCGTTGACTATTGGCGCCGCATCACAGCTCGCAATGACTTCGCCATTGACGCGGTATTCGTGTCCCAAATCCACTAATGGGTATTTAAACGGATCATCGCGCTGTGCTTCATGTGGAACAGGAGCTTCTGTTTGCGCGCGCCAGAATATCGTGCAGTTTTCAAAATAGAGCTGGTGCCAGCGGCCATTGGTTTTGATGTATAACACATCGACGCCATTAACAAGCCTGCCGTCCTGCCAGTATTGTTGGCAAATCAACGCTTCACATTCCCGCCCGGCTAATCTTGGCGGGATTCCATTGGTTTCCAGCATTTTATATGTCCTTGCCTGCGTGTCTTGTTTGGCGTTGCTTTTAAGAAGATTAGTAAACAGCTCTCATACCGGAATGGCGCTTACTTAAGCAAAAAACATGTTAAATCTCGGTTCCTAGAAGCAGATGTAAGATGCAATGAAAAAATACGCTGTGAATACGTCCATGTACGCTCGATGGCGGCATCCCTGCCGCCAACGATTTTTTCATTGCATCTTACATCTGTTACTTGGTGTGGTAACTGGTTTTGCCGTTATTTGTAAGTCAAGGTGCTTAAGTAAGCGCCATTCCTCTCATACCGTGTATAGAGTATATCGCTCTCTTTAAAATATCCAGGCACGAGCCTGGATAAAAAGGTTGTTGGAAATGCCGCCGTTATCGCTGCTGGATGAAAATCAGGCGTTGCAATTAGCCGTTTCCGGGCAAACCATTTAGTGTGCGTTATAGTTGCGAAGCGTAAAGTAAAAAGTTGCGCCTTTACGGTCCTCGCCTTCCGCCCAGACCCGCCCTCCATGACGCTGCACAATACGTTGCACGGTTGCCAGGCCGATTCCCGTGCCTTCAAAATTTTCCATTATATGCAGACGGCTGAATGGCTTGAACAACTGGTTTTGGTATTGCATATCAAAACCCACCCCATTGTCCTTGATGTAATAAATTGTTTCGTTGCCGTATTCCTGATTGCCAAATTGAATTTGTGCCGGTTTCTGATCGCGGGTATATTTCCAGGCGTTTCCGATCAGGTTTTGCAGCGCCACCTCCAATAACCGCGCATCACCCGTTACCAAAAGATTTTCCTGAACCTGCCATTGCAATTCCCTGTCAGGTTGGGTTTGTTTTAATCGCATGATTATTTCATTTCCCAGGCTGGTCAAGTTGACACTTTCGTAGTGCAACTTGCTGCGCGTGAATTGTGATAATTCCAGAATGTCATCGATGAGCTCGGACATGTTTTTACCGGCCGCGACAATGCGGTCCAGGAGTTCCATGTCTTCCTTTTCCAGTTTATGTCTGGCTTCATCTTTTAAAATCTGGCTAAAACCCGTAATGCCTCGCAGCGGCGCTCTTAAGTCATGGGCAATCGAATAACTATAGGATTCCAGCTCCTTGTTACTAATCTCCAGTTCGGCCGTCCGCATAGCAACCAGTTCTTCAAGGTGGCTTCGATATTGCTCCAGTTCCTTTTCGATGTTCTTGCGCTCGGTAATATCCTGAAAGGTACCCAGCATTTGCACCGGAACACCACGTTCTCCGAACCGTACTTCGCCCTGCGTATTAGCGATGCGCTCTATGCCCTGTTTGGTAATGATCCGGCAATCAACGTTGCAGGGCTGATTTTCATAGAGCGCTTTCTGGACAACGTTGTTGAGATACTCCCGGTCATCTGAATGCACCCGCTCCAGAAACCACTCATAACATGGCGCAACTTCATTAGGTGAATAACCAAAAATGCGGTACATTTCATCGCTCCAGACCAGCTCTCCGGTTAGCGGCTTCCAGTCCCACGTTCCGACATGCCCCACTTCCTGGGCTTTTTTCTGGCGATCCTCGCTTTCCCGCAGAGCTTCTTCCATCATTTTCCTCTCGGTAATATCAATAGCCACACCGATACAACCAATGATGTTGCCGGCCATATCACGTTGCGGTGTTACCTGCACGTGGAAATGGCGGTTCTGCCATTCGTTTTCATAAGTCACCGATTTACCTTGCAATGCCTCAAGATGCGCCTTGAGCGGCAAAAAATCCGGCGAGTCAGTCTGAAAAAACTGATAAAAATCCAGCCCCTTACTGACGACCTGATTGGGTTCCAAACCCAATGCATACAGTCCGCCGCCAACACTGGACGTAAACTTCAAATTCCTGTCGAATGACCAAAGTATAAAATCCGCCTGGCCCACCAGTAAACGCAACTTTTCTTCACTGGTGCGCAACGCGTCTTCCGCACGTTTGCGCGCGGAAATATCGATACCCACAGACTGGATTTCCATTAACTGACCAAGGGCATTAAAGATGGGACGATTTTTCCAGGCAATCCACACGCGTTCGCCATTGCGTTTGATATTTTCATTTTCGTTGTCTTTGTACTTATCCGGGTCCTTGCAAATTTCTTCCATCAACATAGCAAGATCCCGCCCCGTAAATTCCGTTTCCGGAACAATGGCGCCCACGACACTTTTGCCCAAGATCTCCGGCTCGGAAAAACCAAAAAATTTCTGGGCGTATTCGTTGAAAAACGTCACATTGCCATGGATATCCCAGCGCAAAATAATTGTCGCCGCCTCTTCAACCAGTTCCCGGTACTTGCGCTCGGATTTTTCCAGCGCATCTCGGGTTGTTTTGCGTTCGGTAATATCCGCGGCGAATACCACCAGTTTCTCCACTTCATTTTGCTGGTCCAATACCGGGTAAATCGTGAAATCAAAATAACGCCCTTTCCGCGCATCTTCAAACCGCAGCGGCGTTTTGGCGTTTAACACTTCAGTAATTTTTTCTTTTCTGGATTTCGCCACTTCGGGCGGAACTATGTCATAAAGTTTTTTGCCGATAAGTTCAGCGGTGGTGCTGCCAAAGCGCCTGGCGGCGATTTCATTGACGGAAAGAAATGTGCCCTTATTATCCATAACGATGATACTTTCCATGGCTGCGGATTGAATTGCCTGCCACAGTTTACTTTCGACGTCGCTATTGTTTTCAGCGGCAGAAGTTGCCGCTGGAATCAGTTTTTCCAGATCGCTTTCGATTACCAGTTTAAACTCCGCGAGCAAGTCCTGCTGCTCCGTCGTAAAATCATGCGGTTTGTCGTCCGAGACGCAAAAAGTGCCAAACAGTTCTCCATCCGGCCACAGGATGGGGTAACCAAGATAAGCAATCGTGCCCCGACTTACGGCTCTATCGTTTTGCCAGGCCGGATATTTAAGCGCATTGTCAACCAGCAATGGAGCCCGGCTCTTCAAAACCGCTTCGCAATAGATGTTGTTGAACAGGTCCTGCTTCCCTCCTTGCCGATAGTGCTGGTAATCAGCCGCAATGACAGCAATGAATTGCGATTCCACTTTACGGAACTGTTTAATCAGACAAACGGGAGCACCGGTAATACGCGCGACCAGATCAACGATCCTTTGCCACTTGGCGATCACTTCAGGGGGATACAATGTATTGGTAACGGGTTTTCTGGATGGGGTCATGTATCTGTCATGCATGAAAAAACTAGGCCAATTTTCGTATTATTAACGCCATTAGGCAAACAAAACTTTCATGAAGTTCAACACTACTTATTCCAAACCGATAAAATTAAAATGACTTGGTGAAAGCTTTGGCGAGGCAGCGAATTTTTTGTTTGGTTTGAATATTCATCACAGGATTTTTAACCTGACTCATCCTGAACTGCGGCTTCAAAGAGTTAAAATCGATAGAACAACGACAAGGTGACGCCATATATCCGGGTATCATAAAAATCGAGATTAGCGTCTTCCTTGAAATAGTGAAGATTAGTAAGCACGGCTATTTGTGATTGATAATTTTTAAATAAGCCGAACTGCATGTACGTAAATTCAAGACCGTAACGCTGCTCGTTCCTGGTTTCATTGTAGACAGGATTGACTTCATTATAATCTGCTTCGGTATAGCTGCCTGCTGTGGCTAACACCATCCCCCGTTCTTTCCTGATGTAAGTATGTAAAAGTTTAATCCCATAACGCTCGGCGGCCATCGCCTGTCCTATCAAGTCGGCGTTATCGTAAATGATTTCGGGTGTCAGGGTGTGGTGTTCGTTTAACTCGGCTTCGTAGGACAGCCGCAACTCATGCAAATCACCATTTCGATTCAGCCGCCCCGCCTCTTCGCCGCTTAGTGAGAGCTGAGTCGTGCCGCTGAGTTCATCCAGTTCGATGTTGCGAATGGTATATTGAATTGACACCCGGGTATCAAACAGTTTTTCCCAGGATAAGCGCCCGCCTGACATTTCGCGTTTGGTATCCGCACGTTCGGCATTGACCACATAAGGGTCTTTCCAAACCGTAGTGACAATGCCGGAAAACACATAGCTTGCGCCAATGATACCCAGGGATGCGAATTCATGGCGCACGCCCGCCAGATCAGTTACATCATACTGAATAAAATCGGTAAGTAGTTGACCGGCGAACAACTGTGTGCGCTGGCCTGCAAACGTGTATCGAACCTCGCCCAGTAGCGTTGCCGATAACGAATCATGACCGGCCGGCGTTTCGGTGAGTGAATCCGTGGTTGTGGAAGTAAGATCCGTGGTTTTTGTTCCCGCAAGCATATTACTGCTGGTGTTGACATAACTGCCGCCGAACAGGAGATACCCGCTGAAACCGGATTTGTCCGGAATGGTTTCAAACGCTGAAGCGCAGGATGACCACGCCAATACGAACGGAACAATAGGCAATGTCGTTGTTAAATTCATAGTTTAAGTTACCGGAAAAACAGCGTCAGCCAATCCTGTCTCATCATACGCCTTATCATTTACTACGCAGCTTGCAGCTTTCCAGTTTCTTCTTCCAGTACGCATACAGGCTTTCTTTCGCGGAATGAACCTGGTCGCTCTCCAGCAGCATGTCCTTGGGTACTTTCAAAGTAATCATTTCCCAGCCGCCGTCGACATTACACGCGCATTCAATTTTCAATTCCCAGTCGCCATTGTGCGGTTCCACTTCATAAATATAAGCGTCCAGTTGCAACTCTTCGAGAATGGCGTTGGCGTTAAAACGGGCTTTGGCCAGATCCAGTGTGCTTAATGACATCGCGAATCCTCTGCTTTCAGTTTAGGCCCCAATCCGGGCCGGTTGAATTGACGAAATCACCATATCAAGCTTAAGAAGAATTTGTATTAATCCCGGTCAAGTTATTAATAAATTTGTTTACTACTCCATTGACCGCCATGCCGAACCAGCCCAGGGAATACAGGTATTAACCAACAGCGCAAAGAGATTGTGAATGTATTGATCTAACTAAATGACTTATCAAAGATAGCTGGTTATAAAAATATTTTTGTTAGTTGATGTATTTACAGGCTGTTTTTTTATTACTCGTTTGCAATCCGGATGGCTCAACCCATAAAGTGACACATGCCCGTACATAACGCAGACATCGCCGCTATTTTTGAAGAAATCGCGGATCTTCTGGAGATTGAGAACGAAAATCCGTTCCGTATCCGCGCCTACCGCAATGCCGCCCGCAATATGCTTGAGCTGGGCAGTGAAGCCCGTGATCTGGTGGAACAAGGCGAAGACCTGACGCAATTGCCCGGCATCGGCAAGGACCTCGCCGCCAAGATTATTGAAATAGTTCAGACCGGACGCTGCCAGTCCCTGGAAAAGTTGCGCGGCAAAACACCGGCCGGCCTTCCCGAACTGTTGCGTATCCCGGGCCTGGGTCCCAAGCGCGTCTCGGCGCTTTATCACGAACTGGATATCCGCACCGTTGAACAACTCATGCGGGCGGCAGAAGATCACCGCTTGCGTCAATTGGCAGGTTTTGGCGCCAAAACAGAAGCGCACATACTTGAAGCATTAAAGGCGCATGTCACAGAGGATCACCGCCTCAAACTCGCTGTCGCCGCGCAATATGCCAATGCATTGGTGGAGTATCTAAAACAAAACCAGGCCATCAAGGACATTGTGGTTGCCGGCAGTTTCAGGCGTTGCAAGGAAACCGTTGGTGATCTCGATATCCTGGTCACCGCCGGCGAACCGGCGGCGGTGATGGATCATCTGGTTGACTATGATGAAATCGCCGATGTTGTGTCCAAGGGGACAACCCGCGCCACGGTGGTACTGCGCAACAGGTTACAAGTGGATGTGCGCGTGGTGAAACCGCAATGTTTCGGCGCCGCACTGCACTATTTTACCGGCTCCAGGGCGCATAATATCGAGATACGCCGCCGCGCCCAGAAACGCGGATTAAAGATTAATGAATACGGCGTGTTTAAAAACGGCAAGCAGATTGCGGGCAAGGATGAAAATGAAGTTTTCAAGTCGGTCGGTTTGCCATGGATACCGCCGGAACTGCGCGAGAACCGCGGCGAGATTGAAGCCGCTGAAAAAGGAACATTGCCCAAACTGGTGGAGCTGAAGGATATCCGTGGCGACCTGCACGCCCATACCAAAGCCACCGACGGTCATAACACCATTGAGCAAATGGCCGAGGCCGCCAAACAACGCGGCTGGGAATATATGGCGATTACCGAACATTCCAAACGCCTGACCGTGGCGCATGGCCTGGATAAAAAACGCCAGTTGAAACAAATAGAGCAAATCAGCCAGATCAACGCAACGCTGGACGGCATCACCGTGTTAAAAGGCATCGAAGTGGATATCCTGGAAGATGGCAGCCTCGACATGCCGGATGACGTGCTGGCGCAACTCGACCTGGTAATCGGCGCCGTGCACAGCAAGTTTAATCTGTCCCGCGGCAAACAAACGGAGCGTATATTACGCGCCATGGATCAGCCGCATTTTACGATGCTCGCCCACCCGACCGGCCGCCTGCTGGAAAAACGCGAACCTTATGATGTCGATATGGCGCGCGTCATTCATCAGGCACAGCAGCGCGGATGCTTTCTGGAATTGAATTGTCATCCGGAAAGGCTGGATCTGCTCGACACCTATTGCCAGATGGCAAAAGAACAGGGTGTACTGGTCAGTATCAATTCCGATGCTCACACCACCGCTGACTTTGACAACTTGCGCTATGGCATTGGCCAGGCGCGCCGCGGCTGGCTGGAAGCGAAAGACGTTTTGAATACCCGGTCACTGGCGCAGTTACGGCGGTTGTTGAAGCGCACCATGTGATTTCTGTGTTTAACTTTTACGATGACCTCCAGCCGGCTACGAGCACCTTTACCCACTGCGGCTATCGACCGCGCCTTGCTGACGCCAGCCAAAGATCACCGGCGGAACGTTTTGGCGTTACTGGCAGGCTATAACGTGAATCACCTGGCCGAACAGATCCGGCGCCGCGCCACTCGTCTTGGGCGACAACAACGTCAACAAGCCAGGCAAATTCTTTCTGTCCGCAATGAGCTGATAATGGATCTCTACGCCAGCCTTTCACCGGTGGGATGGGCCACCGCGTGGTGTGACGGATCCAGCATTCATACGGATAATATCCGCGCCGCCGGAACTGGTGTTGTAATGGTTGACACAAAAGGCAAATGTATCGCTAAGACAGGCCGCTTCATCGGAGACAAAAGCGCTTTCGAAGCGGAAACCGATGCGCTGGTCATGGTGCTTGAAACAGCCCGGCGCAACCACATCAAAAATTTGCGGGTTTACACTGACAGCAAGGCGCTGGCGCAATTATGGCAAAAACGGCGCGAAGACCCGCGTCTGACTCGGGTGCGGCAGGTTGCGAAGGACTTGAAACAACTTGAGGTATACGCCATACCGCGTCTGCATAACCAGACCGCCAACGCCCTGGCGAAACAGGCCGCTGCCGGTGCTTATACTTGAAGACATACTTGTTCGCATAAGTAACAGTGCGTCTGATCTATTCATGATTTGCATCATATCTGCGACGATAAAGCCGCCAGTGTTGCACCGGGTGACCGGCTGGTTTGACTTTATCGCGGACGAATTCCAGCAACCACGCCGGTAAATCGGCCAGTGCGATTTTTTTCGCTTCATGCCCGCTCACCCAGAGATAGTGATTGCCGCTGGAATGTATGGACGGCGGCGCAACGACACAACCACCATCGCCGCGCAAATCAATGCCGGGCGCAACGCCCACTTTATTATGCACTAACCCACCGGGATGCCTGAAGTAGAGATGCCGGCCTCCGCCACCGGTTTTCACCTCGGCGGCGCGGGGCAAAGGGCCATGCCCTTTTTCCCAAAGCGCAAGACTTTGATCCCCGCCATGCTTGGGATCGATATCCAGCACGACAATGCCGGAAATAGCGCCGGTGACAATGCCAACGTTGGCGTCAGGCCAGTGGTGGCACCATTCATTGATTTCAAGTTCCGTGGCGCGGCGTTGCTGGAAATCCTGCCACTTAATCAACGGGCGCTTGTCGTAAGCGCGCATGGGGATCACAGACCAGCGATATTGCGCGTACTGTAACGCCGCCAGGTGTTGTTTCACGCCAGTCTCAACCATATTAATCATCTGCTAATCTATTTTCAAAAACGGATAGCGATGCAATTGTTCCTTCGTCCAGATCGCAAACCCGGCGGTCTGACCAACGGTTTCGACGGCAATGATGCAGTCCGGATCATCGAAGTCAATTTTCGCATGCGCTTTTCCCTGTTGTTCCAGGGTATTTAAAATAAACCCATCCAATATTTTTTCTTCATTCTGACTGGAGAGCCGGTCCTTGAATCCGCGCCGGTGCATGCGCACGTGAAAGCGTTTGCCACTCAGCACAGGCAGCCATTCCGTCACGGTGATTTTTGCTTTCTCTTCAAATTCCACCGGACTTTGAAATTTAAAAGTATGGGTTACCGGCATGATGCGGGCGATGGCGTCCATTAGCTGAACATTTATAGCGACAGCAGTTTTGATATCCTCCAGAAACTGGCCCACATCATATACATGCATAACCAGCACATTAAAGTATTCAGTTTTATGCACCTCACCAAATTCGAGCAGAAACCCGCGCGCTTTTTTAAAGCCGTGCTCCTGAACCGTGATAACCACATTCCAGTCCATCATCGCGTTTCTTTAGTGAGTTAACGGCAACAGATCGAAGTTTGTCATGGGAATCGCCGCCCTGTTCTCAATCATTATGGCTATAGTGGCCATGGCGCGCCCCTTTCAACAATTCATGGAATGCTTCGCCGGTCACTTGCACAATATGCGTATGATCGCCGCCTTCAAAAAATACATTGGCAAGACTCATCAACTCTTCATCAACCAGGGTCTCCATGCCATACGCGGGCCCCAGAGGCGGAATCGCCCCCGATTGACAGTCTCCGAACAATTCATCCACTTCGGATTCTTCGGCAAGCACAAATTCACGGTCCAGTTCGTCATTCACCGCTTCCAGTTTCACCCAGTTACTGCCTGGAATCACAACCATGGCAAAACCCTGATTATCCTTGACGATCACCGCCTTGGCGACGTGATCTTCCCGCACATGCGCGGCGTGAGCCGTTTCACGGCTGGAAAAGGTTTTGGGGTGAGGCACCGGTTCAAATTCAACCTTGTGTTTCATCAGATAATGGCGCACGGTTTCAGCGATTGGCATGTGCGTTTCCTTCATTTCATAATAATCATAAACCTGTTAAGAATTTATTAATTAATATAAACTACATTTCCCCCGGGTCTCTTGATTGGGCTCAATATTCTTTATTTAAACCGGATAAATCAATCATTCAGGAAACCATCATGAGCGCAAAAGACAACCAGCCGGACTGGGACAAAATCGCGGAAAAATTTGACATCTGGTTGCCGCAAATCGCGCCCGTGGGTGAAGCGCTGCTGGAAGTACTGAACGCGCAACCGGGCGATCACATTATCGATCTTGGTTCCGGCACCGGAGAACCGGCCTTGACGCTTGCGAGGCGTATACATGGCCATATCCGGATTACCGGTATCGACGCCGCTGAAGGCATGGTCAGGGTGGCGCAAAACAAAGTGGCGAATGAGCGCTTGTCCGGAATTTCCTTCAAAACTATGCCCGCGGAAAACATGGACTTTGACGACAATAGTTTTGACCGCGCTTTATGCCGCTTTGGCGTAATGCTGTTTGCGGATCCATTGCAAGGCTTGAAGGAAATGCGCCGCGTATTAAAACCGGGCGGACGGTTTGCGCTGGCGGTGTGGAGCACCGCGGAAACCATGCGCACCCTGTGCTGGTCGTATGAAGTATTTAAACACCGGCTGGAAGAAGACTACCACCCGCCACTGGCGAAAGTCACCTCGCTCGGCGCACCCGGCATGATGGAGGATTTAATGCGGGAAGCCGGTTTCACGCGCTTTACCATCGAGCCACGGACCTTTCATTACCAGTTTGAATCATTTGATGCCTATTGGGATGCCGTGGAAGCATCCGACATACTCAAAATGCAGTACGATGCGCTTCCGGAAAATCAGCGCGGCAGTATTCGCGATGAAGTGGGGCGCTTTGCGCGGGATTTCATTCACGACGGCAGCCTGGTTATTCCGCATGAATATTTGCTGGTGGCCGGCAACAAGTAATCAACAACAGACGGTTAACACTTAATAAACCGTTATCGCGCCCGCCAGCAACTGATCCTGTATCGTCGTGATGTTATCCAGGTGTTGGCGGGTGATAGCCCGTAACCGCTCTTCAATCGCACCGGCCTCCGCACCTTCCACCAGTTCCAGATGTAAATCCACCACCTGCGGTTCATTGATCGGATAACCGATCCGGCTCACCAGATAACACTGGGCGTGCGTGACTTCGGCCACCTGCTTCACAATATCCGCCGCGATATTTTGCGCCACAATATTGTAGAGTTTGCCCACATGGGTTACCGGATTCTTGCCGGCGGCCGCTTCCATATTCATGGGACGGTAAGGCGTAATCAGGCCATTGACCCGGTTACCCCGCCCCACTTCGCCGTCATCCCCCGCTTCGGCGGAGGTGCCGGTAACAGTCAGATACAGGCTTTCTTTCTCTTTGCTATCCGCCGTGTTGACGTTCACGTTTACTATCTTTGTCGTAATCGTTTTCGCGATCTGGCTGATCAATGCGGTTAAAGTTTCCTTCCTGGCAAAATAGTCATTAACACTTGCAATGTAACGATCCACAAACGCACAGGCAACAGTGAGCGCAATGGACTCGCCCCGGCGCACACCCATGACTTTTATGTCTTCACCATATTCCGGATACTTGGTCTTGACAGACGCTGAATTCAATAGTTGCTCGACCGCATAGACGAGCTGTTCCAGTTCATCCAATGGCGCGAATCCAACACCGCAGGATGTGTCGTTAGCCAGCGCAACTCCGGTCTTTTTCTGCCGCAAATACAAATCCACCAACTCACTGGAACCCGGCCTGACCATGATGTGCAGTTTGACATGCCGTTCAACATCCAGCGCATGAATATGTTGCGCCAGCCATTCACGGCTGGTTTCCATGAGGATTTCATTAATCGGCACCCTTGCGCCGTTAACTTCACAAGTGGCGCGGCCTGAGAGAAATATTTCCATGGATTCCAGAACCCGGCCGCCGTTAAATGCCGTTTGTGCCGCACCGCCCCACAACAAAGCCTTGTCCACATTGTGATGCAGGATCAAACCAAAATGCTCCTTATAATAACGGCACAACGCCAGGCTGAGCTGCTCGGCCAGCGCGTCGCAGATGGTATCGGGATGGCCAATGCCTTTGCGTTCCACGATCTCCACCGCGCCTGCCGCGGGTGAAAGTATTGTTACGGGTGAAATGCTCAACTCAAACACGGCTGTTACCTCTTTGTTATTTTTCCCTGATTACGACGGTTTGTTAAATAATGGCGCAGGCATGGGGATCCACTCAAGCCATACCAATAGCAAAATAAGCAGGGTATACAGTGACGCGACGGCAAGATGAATCCACAACCTGGTTTTGCGTCCTTGTTTATTGAGAAAACCCGCCACGCCTTTATGCATCAATATAAAACCCAATAAATTCGTCAGCCAGTAACCCGTTACGAACGCCGGCAGAAACAGGCGTTCATCAAAGTAAGCGAAAGGAATTGAGAACACGTACGCCAGGGGCACATTGATGACCATGTCGTTCCACCAGGATAAAGGCGACAGGATGTAACCAATGGTTACCCATAAAGAACCGGACATATACCGCCGCGCGCCCTTGCCTTGACGAGAGATTTTGGTGAACTTGGATAACATAGCCATGTTATGGAACAATCTTGGTTCAGGATAACTGCCGGTGTTTATCATAAACCCAGCCGATTCTCTATAAAAACCGTTGATTGATGTGTCAACTGTTTTAGTGAACGAATAGTTATAAATGTAATCTCGTTCGGCATAATCATTATTGATTTAGCTCAGTATGATCTATTTAATTCAGCTGAAAGCCGGGGCTTTCGCCTTTTCATTTTGACTGGTTATTTCATGCTTTTTTATTTTTAATAAATACTCGCAGCTTGCCGGACCATGGAATAAACGCTGTTTGATTGGCTGGTAAATTCTCATGTATGCCGAGAACCAGGATACCTTCATCACGCAATACAAGAGCGATCCGGTCCAGTATGGTATTTTGCAATGCTTCATCAAAATATGTGAACACCAGGTTGCGGCACAGAACCAGGTCAAACGGCCCTGGTGGTATGTTATTTCGCACGTCCTGCTGCACAAAGTGCACGGATTGGTGGTATTGCGGATTAAGGCAATAGTTATCTTTTATCTGTTGAAATGCTGTGGCGCGCCAGTCCGGCGGCAGGTTTTTTATGCCGCTGTAGGGATAACAGGCCTGCCGGCTACGCTGAATCAGTTCCGGATTGGCTTCGGTGGCGGTCACCCGCAGCGTGATGTCCGGGTATTGCTTCTGAAACCTAAAATGCCAAAGCATGCTGATGGCATAAGGTTCCTCGCCGGATGCGCTGCCCAGGCTCAGGATATTCAAATATTTTTCTTCGCGTGCGATGACACGCTGCAGCAGCGCAGGCAATACAGTATTTTCCAAAAATTGAAACACGGCTTTTTCACGGTAGAACCGGGAAATGGTGACTTGGCATAAACCATCCAGAACACGCCATTCTTCCGGGTGCGTTTCAAGATAGCCGCGATAGAATTCAACATCAGGACACTGCAATTCCTGTAAGCGGCGCGCCAGCCGTTTGCACACCTGGCCACGCACCTTGCGGAATCCCGGCCAGCGCAGCTGCAGATTTGGCAGCGCCCATTGCAGAAATTCCACGCAGTCCGCGTCCTTCATTGCTCTACCTCAATAAAACAGCTGTTTGCCTGCATCATATTGCATCCGGATATTTTGTGTTATGTTGTTAACGACTATAAGCCATATGGATTGTATACAGGATTAAGTAAGACGGCGATGACCGATAGCGAAGCCCATCATTCCCTAGAACCGGCCTATCTAAAACTGCTGCGAAACGGTCAATTACAGCAGCGGGTTGCGCAGGCATACCAGCACCTGGAAGACTGTGATTTATGCGCGCGCTACGGCCATGTCAACCGCAAGCAAACCACCGATGGCGCGGTGTGCCGCACCGGCGAACTGGCGGTGGTGCACAGTTACGGTCCGCACCATGGCGAGGAAAACCCGCTGCGCGGCTGGAACGGATCAGGCACAGTCTTTTTCAGCTGGTGCAACCTGCGTTGCGTGTTTTGTCAGAATTGGGATTTCAGTCAGAAAGGCATGGGCCGCAAGACTACGCCGGAGGAATTGGCCGGTATGATGCTGGCGTTATAGCAACAAGGCTGCCACAACATCAACTTTGTTTCGCCCAGCCATGTGGTGGCGCAAATCATCGCGGCCGTTGCCATCGCCGCGGAAAAAGGCCTGCGCCTGCCCTTGGTGTATAACACCGGTGGCTATGACAGCATTGAGGCGCTGCAACTCCTGGATGGCATCATTGATATTTACATGCCGGACATGAAATACGGCAACTCCGCAATGGCGCGCCAATATTCCAAGGTGCGCAATTACACGGAACAAAATTTTACCGCAGTCAAGGAAATGCACCGCCAGGTGGGTGATTTAATATTGAATGAGAATGGCATCGCCCTGCGCGGCCTGCTGGTGCGTCATTTGGTCTTGCCCAATGATATCGCCGGCACGGATGAAGTGCTCGGATTTATCGCCCGGGAAATTTCCACGAATACTTACATTAACATTATGGACCAATATTATCCGTGTTACCGCGCGGATGAATTTCCGGACGTGGACCGCCTGATTACGTTACAGGAATACCAGCACGCGGTTGCGGCGGCGCATCATGCCGGCTTACACCGTCTGGATAACCGCAGGGCTTTTGGCTGGCTTTAACCAGCCTGGTAATTTCCCAACACCGCAACATCATCTCGACTTATGGAGCTATCCCACATTATGAAAATAATGATCCTGGCATTCGCTTTCCCGGCCGCGCACCACGCGTTTGCCAACCAGTGTGCCGCGGGTTTCAGTCACCACCGTGTGCTGGCCTTCATGGTGTTCCTTGTCATAAAAATAAATCACCACCCAGTCTTTGGTTTGATTCAGTTGATGCGCCCGCGCGGTGTTGGAATAGAGCGCGGTAAAATGCCACTCCTTTTTGGTGGCATGCATGACGGGCAACCAGGACTCGCCTTTCGGATTAAAACGTTTGGGCGCGATTTTCAGCAGTTCATCAGCGTCCGCTTTGTCGCGGTATTGCCGGTCAATCTGCAATAATAATGACACAGGCGGCTCCGCAGCCCGGCCCTCCTCCTGCGTTACCGGACGGCGCTTTCCTAATACCTGTGCCAGCCAGGCCTGGACCATGCTGACTTTTTTATGACTGAAGCCGGGCACGGTTTCCAGGCGCCCGTTATGCGCGGCCAGTTCCAGCGCTTCCAGAGTTTCAATATGCAGGGTTTCAAGAATCTGATGAGCCAGTTTCGGACCCACACCCGGGATCTGTTCGAACAATAAAACCGTATCATGTCCCGCCCGTAAACTTTCCAGCCGGCTCATGCGGCCTGTCGCAACAAATTCGTAAATCGAACGCGCAATTCCCTCGCCAATGCCCGGCAATTCGAGCAGCCCCTCAAAGCCACGTTGTTCAATTACTTCTGTTACCGGTTGTTGCAGATTTTCCAGCGTTGACGCGGCATGACGGTAGGCGTTCACACGAAACGGATTGGCGTTTTGCTCCTGCAGCAAATCCGCTATTTCGTTCAACTGACCGGCGATCTCGGTGTTTTTCATAAATTTCCCTGTATATTGGGAAAGTTTGATTGTTAACACTGTTTTTTATAAGGCCGCTATTATTAATAAAATTACCCGCAACGCTGAATATAGATGTTGATGTAAATCACGGAGAATGGAATGAAAAAAACCTATACTTCAAAATTGAAAATATTTGCAAGTTATTTACCCAAGCGAATTACTTCGAGAAATTGATGGCAAGGAATCCGCCTTGAATCACTTGTGTAATATATCAACAGGAGTAAGGCCATGGTTAGATTTGAAAAATCAGTTGAAGAACACAAAGCCGAACACCGGGCGCGCCTGAAGCATATTAATGAATTATTAACACGGGCGGAGAAAACCGGCGATAAGGAAAGCAAAGCGGAACTTGAGGAACTTAAGGAAAAACAGACCGAAATGGGTGACTATATTGAGCAACTCAAGGCAAAGTCGCCGGAACAATTCATGCAAATGGGTGGGCCTATGGTGATGTGGGAACTGGTGGCGCAGCGCCTGGAAAAGCTGATCGAAAAAATCAAAAAATAAATTATTCAGCGCGTCAATTCACCTTTTTCGCTCCGGCGATTTTATCAAGCGCGAGACTTCTCAGTTTTTTAAACAACTCCTCCAATTCTTTTTTTTCCTCGATTTTAATGGTCTTCTCTGCCACGTGTTTGATTTTCAGGTTATATAGTTCATTGCGCGTCAGCGAAACATTCCAATGCGGAAATTTCCGGTCCCATTCAAAGGTATTTTCAATTTGCCGTAAAAATGCTTTTTGAATCTGGCTCAGTGTCACACCACACTCTTCCGCCAACTCCACGATCCGGTTTCCCGGCACTTCGTGCAGGAAGCGTTTGGGATCGCGGTTAATCAGGATACCTATTGACAGATACTGGATGGCAAACGCCATCAGATTGCCATAAAGCCATTTCAATTCCGTGTCCACATCGGCGGCGTCTTTCAAAATCGAACGCGCCGCTCCCTGGAATTCACCTTCGGCGGATTCATATTCCACGGTCTTTTCTAGGGTCCAGCAATAATCGGCGGCTTTTTTCAGTTCCTTTGCCTGGTCAATCCAAAACTCGATGCTGGATGGGTGCAGTTCATTTTTATCCGCCAATGCCAACCTCTCTTTGTTTACGTTTGTTGTTATATGTCTCCACATAAAAACATAATTGGCCGTGTCATTCCAGATGAATTTGCTTACGACCTGATGAATATCAAATAATTATGCACTCGATAGAAAAAATATTCATGAGAGGGAAATAACAGGCCCATCCCGCCATGACCGGAAAGAATCCCGCATGAATCCAAAAAGAATAACTATTGAGTTTAAGGTCACTGATAAAAGCACTATTGGTTACATGACATTACCTTCCCACCACGCCGGAAGATCCGCGACGGACTTTATGATGGCGGCTGGTTTGATTCCCTTGTTCAGGTCGCTTTCATGAAACTTGCCGGTGCGCACCATAACGCCTTTTAATCCCGCCTGCTGGGCGCCGTCAATATCGCTCTTGATGTCATCGCCCACCATGATGGCCTGTTCCGGGCTCACCCCCAATTGATGCAAAGCGGTTTGATAAAACGCGCGTGATGGTTTTCCCATGACAACCGGTTCTGCGCCACTCGCATATTGCAGCGCGGCCACATACGCTCCCGCATCGAGCCGCAGTCCGTCTTCCGCACGCCAGTAACGGGTCAAACCCAGGGCGGCCAAATAGGGTGACGGTTGCTGCATCAGCATGCGAAAAGCCCTGTTCAGCGTGGCAAAATCCCACCCTGTCCCCATGTCACCCACAACGACGGCGTCTACCTTGGCGTCTTCCGTTTCCACGTGAGTAAACGCACTGAATTCCTGCCGAGTGATATCGGAAACAAATAATCCCAGCCGGTCAAGGTGGTTTTCCCGCAGCCATTGCACAGCCATTACCGGCGGGGTAAGAATCCGGTCTTCAGTGACGTCAATACCGATGGCCGCCAATTTAGCGGCAATGGTAACCCGTGGTTTTGACGTGGTATTGGTAATAAACATATGAGGTATGCCGTTTGCGATGCACCATTTCACAGTTTGCGCCGCGCCCGTAATGGGCTGGCTCCCCACGTATAAAACCCCGTCGAGATCAAACAAAATTGCTTTCATAATTGTTTATATGCCAAGTATCATGAATTTTCGGCGCCGGACCAGGCCGTTAAAAATATCCAAAACGCCAGACCGCTGAACTTTT